>JAHLFV010000053.1 GCA_018883625.1 Candidatus Treponema excrementipullorum | reverse complement strand
GGTTCTGAGTAATCAAATGGATTTACTGACTTTAGGTAACCAGGTTGTCATACCCTAATATCTACTTTAAGTAGCCGCCGAAGCACCAGCCGACTGTTCCTTTAGTGATTGTTTTACCGTCACGGTCTTTTGCCCCTGACTGGACTTCCACCTGCACCCAGTTTGAGGAAATGCCGTCTATTGTTTCGGCTTTACCGACCTCAAGGATTTTTACTTTTGTTCCAGCAGACATTACTGTAATAACATCTGATGTTGTGGCTTCGGCAGAATGGAGTTTTAGGTTTTCGGTGGCGGTCATTGTTTTGTTTTTGGAGACGTTGGTAGATTGCACGGCAACTGTCTTTTTGCTTCCGTCGTAATCGCAAGAACCGTCGGCATGTTTTGGCCAGGTGACTTTAGAAAGATCGCATTTGTTTCCTTTTAATATCATTTTAATATTTTCTTTTATAAAATCATAATTGCTTACAAACACAAATGACTCTATCATTTCATTTCTGTTTGAATCATTATACAAATTTATATAATCTCCATCTCTCTCAAAAAAAATTGCAGTTTCATTTTCTCCATCAAAGTACCTCAATATTTCCTTTTTCGAATCTATTCTACCAGTATCAATATTTTTTTCCAATGTGTAACATTGTATTCCATTATTCGAAATATCTGAGGTTATTAGATAAAATCTGTACCCAGTTGCATACGATGAAATATAAAAATAATTATCAGATATAATTAAATGCAAGGGAAAATATTCATCTTCCCATTGTTCACCAATACTAGTTTTCCAATCCGTTTCCCAAAATGATTCATAACTTAACAATTTCTTTTTATTTCCAGCCTTTAATACATCAAAATAATATGCTGGAATCCACACTCCATTTATGGATTTATGAAGATCTTTATCAACACCAGTTCTTTCAAGATCGTCAATTAAAACATGAAATAAATCTCCATTTTTATCATTAACAGTTATAGTATGTAAAAAATAATTATCATCATTTTTCACACTTAAATAATGTTCTGAAAACGGACTTCCAAGTTTATAAAAAACTAATTTATCTCTTCCAATTAATTCTCCCTGAAGCTCCTTAGACAATTCATTAAAATTATATACAATTTCTTCATAATAGATATACTTTTCTTTTGTAATACTATAACTAATAATCTGTGAAAAAGAATGTGATAATATAATACAAATAAATAAAAAAATAAAAAATAATCGTTTCATTTGAAATTTCTTCCTTCGTTATGTGAGAATGGGTTGAATAAATCTGACTCAAATATTTCATTTTCCCTGGCCATTACAGCCAACAGCGGTAACAGCAAAAACAGTGTGAATAAAACTTTTCTCTTCATGTATCCTCCTACTCATACAGGCTTAACAGTAATTGGTTAAGATCGCTTTCATCAGGCAAAAATCATATATTCCTATTACCGGTATTCCTTCCTCTTTGTACCGAAACAAAGGAAAATACCCTAAGAAACCGCGGCGGCGTCATACCCAAATATCTACTTTAAATAACCGCTGAAGCACCAGCCGACCTCACCTTGAATAAGTTTTTCCTCAGTGTCAATTGCCCCAAACAGAGTCTCAACTTGTACCCAGTTGTCTGTAATACCGTCTATTGTCTCTTCCCTGCCTTTTGAAAGTATTAACACCAGGGAACCTGCCTGCATTGTGGTTATAGCCTTACCGGAAATGCTTCCTGTTTCCCGGAGCCGCAGGTTGTCCTTTGCCCGGTACACCCCGTTTACTATCTTTTTTCCCGGTACACCTCCTCCGCTTTCATAATCACAGGTACCGTCTGCGTGCCGGGGAAAGGTTATCTTTGTCATGTCAAATTCATTGGTGCGGATTGCTTCGTACAAAGCCTCTTCTTCTGATTCATCATAGGCACAGTATGTTGCATACAATGTTTTTCCGTCTTCCAGATATATATACAGATACTCACCGTCAAACCGGAAATAGAGGCTGTACCCCGGCTCCGTAGCATCCAGTGCAAACTTTCTGTCATGTCCGCGTGCCAAAAGATCTTCATACTTTTCCTGTGAAATGCGCACATCCTCAATCTCCAGCTCATACAAATCGGGGTTAAGTTCCTTGGCTTTACAGCTGAATCCTCCCCCTCGCATGCTAATATAAGAACCATATTCACTGTCATCAAATTTGGTCCAATTAATACGATCCCGATAGATAGACGGCTCATCAAACCAAAATATCACACCAATGGCATTATAAAAGATTATGTTTTCTTCTTCTGTGAGGTAAGGTTGATATTCAACTATGATGTTCCTGTCTTTCCGATAAATAACCTCGTTAAAATAGTCCCGGTACCACTTTTTTTCTGTGATTCTTTCCTCAAAATCTGTTCCGGAAACAGCCGCCGCCACGCTGACCAACAGCAATGCCATTAATACCATTTTTTTGTTCATGGGAATCTCCTTTTACATTTTATTATACATTCTTTTGGGAGTTTGCAAAGTTATTTTTAAGGCGGAAAAAATGGCGAATAAGATGTCTCCACTCACTTTAGGTCGGCTGGATAAACACTACTTAGTCGTTCGGTCGGCAGGACAAAATTGTTATGGCGGGAATGAGGGGTATACAATTTCCAGTATACCCCTCATCTGTTATTCCTTATTATGAACTTGGGTTAACAGGGCTTTTACTGCCCGTGGCTTTATGACCCAATCTGCACCCTGAGTAACCAGGTTGTCATACCCAAATAT
>JAHLFV010000052.1 GCA_018883625.1 Candidatus Treponema excrementipullorum | reverse complement strand
CACCAGTCGGTTGGATATCCGCATTTTCTTCCGGTATGGAGATTACAGTATCACTTGGTTGCGGCACTTCTGCATCAGTTTCATCGGTAATTGATATGGAGTCAGCGTTCTCAATCGCCGGCTCATTAGCTTCTGTCTCCGGTGAATCGTTATTTTCAACAGGACTAACCGTAGAGACTGTATCGGTTGTATTTGCGGCATCGGTTACGCTTTTCTCCTCCGAAACGTCGCTTTCCGCTCCCCCCACTGCACTGCCGGAATTTACAGAATCACTAAAAGGCAGATTTGCAAGAGCCTCCTCAGACAGAGTTTCTTCAATAGCTCGCCGGCGGTTTTTCTCATCTATAGGTAACGTATTAAGTTGTAAAGGTTTATACAAAGTTTTAGAAGAAGAAGATACTGTCGTATCCTCAACAACTGCTCCCTCTGTAGTTGCGGTGCCTTCAAAAACTTCCGCCGAATCTGAAATCCCAGGAAGTTCCGATGTTTCACCAACTACTTCGGTATCACTCTCCGGTACTTCTGCCAGGCTTTCGCTAGCAACATCACTTGATTGTACACTACCTGTTACTTCTGCCTGAGGAGAAAGTCCTTCTTCAATGGGGTTTTCAGCTTTAGGAGTTGAACTACAAGCACAGAAAAAAACACAAAGAATAAGCAAGTATAACAATTTTCTCAAGGAGCGGCCTCCAATAATTTATCTATCATTTGTCTGTTGGCCGAATCCAGGGTATCCAACATTTCTCCATCGGGAGTCGTAAACCATCGATCTATATCATCTTCCGTCCACTGATAATCCTTCGGCCTTACCAAATAATAATCGTCCGGAATTGAAGGAACTTTAGGGGGAATTAATTCCTGATGCAAAATGATGGTATCGTCAAACATGACTTCTTCCTTATTTTTGGAAAAAAAACTCCCAAGAAAAAATACCAAAATCGCCAAGAGAAAAAAAAGCAAAAGAATTAATAAGCTCACTGCAATGAACTTTTTTTTATTCAAAATCTTCATTTCTTACACCATCTCCTTCCTGATTCTTTACCCTTTTAGGAGGATGAGGGGGAATATATACATCTTCTTCTACATCAATATCTTCTTCTTCAAAAGGCTCCGGATCAGGTAAAGTTGCTCCACCGCCGGCTCCCTCATTTTCAAGGCGAATGGTAATAACCTTACTTACCCCAGATTCTTCCATAGTAACACCCAGCATCGTTCCTGCACCGGAAACTGTCTTTTTATTGTGAGTTATAACAATGTACTGGCTTACATTGGCAAAATCTCTCAACGTGTGGATAAAACGCAACACGTTTTGTTCATCCAAAGCCGCATCAATTTCATCCAAAAGGCAGAAAGGTGAAGGCCTTACCATGTAGGTTGCAAAGAGAAGTGATACAGCCGTCATGGTTTTTTCACCACCAGACAAAAGGGCAATATTTTCCAACTTTTTTCCCGGTGGCTGGGCAAAAATATCGATTCCAGAAGACAAAACATTTTTAGGGTCTACAAGACGTAACTCTGCCCTTCCTCCACCAAACAGACGACGGAACATGTTGTGAAAATTCTTTTTGATTTTATTGTATGTAGCCAAAAAGAGTTCGGTAGATTCAGCCCTGATTTCTTCTGTTATTCTCTGCAAATCATCTTTCGCCTTTTGTAAATCTGCCAGTTGTCCGGCTAAAAAGTCATATCGCTCTTTTGTCTCGGCAAATTCTTCGGGAGCAGACAGATTAACGTTACCAAGATTTTTCATATCCTGACGTGCCTTGGCAAGCTTTTCCCGCAGATCGGCAGCCGGAGTTGTAATAGTGAACATCCTTTCTTCAAATTCCAGCAAATCCCGGGAATGAGTGTCCCTGAAGTTTTCCTTAATATTTTTTATTTCTGTCTCTGAGCTAACCAGTTCTAAAGAGAAACGCTCAAATTGGCTTTGATATTTTGCTACTTCTTCCGTCTTTTTCTTTATGGTTTCCTTTTTGCCGGAAACGTCGTTGTTTCGGAAGTGAATTTCCTTTTCCAAAGAGGTTAACTCTTCGGTCATTTTATACCCTTTATGCTCGATAGAAGCGATTTCACCTTCTATCTCTACTATTTGTTCTTGAATTTCCTCATATCGTTTTTGCTCGAGATAGTATTCGTTTTCAAGCTCGTTTAAGTTTGTTTCCTGACTCGTCAATTCTCTCTTTAAAAGTCTTATTTGTTCTTCACCGGCCTGAATATGAGCTTGAATCTGTGCTTTTTGAATGCGTAATTCTTCCAGAGTTTTTCGATATTCGTTTATTTTATTAACCAGCTCCTGATTTTCACTTTTTAGAGAACTGATTTTATCTCTGAGAGTTTGTTTTTTCTCTTGTAAAAGAGAAATATCTTTATCGATACTTCTTTTTTTTGTGATTATACCTTCTGGAGACAAAAACTCATCTATAAACTGAGGAGTAGTTGCAATATACTCTTCCAAAGCAATTTTTAATTCCTGAGACAGAGAAGCAATTTCCGCAAAAGCAGATTTTCCTCTATCGGCAAATTCAAAAAAGTCCTTCTCTGAAGGAGAGGACAGGGCGGAAAAATCTTCAAAAAGATTTTTTCGTCCTTGGGAAAGTGCTGTTATTTTACCCAAGATAAGATCTACTTTTTCCTTAGCTTTAGCACAGGCCACGGAAGAATACCCGGCATCTTTAAGTTTTGAATCCAACTCCGTTACAATATCTTCCGTAATGGACTCCAAATCTTTTCGACATTTTGTTACGGAAGAGTCGATTTCCAAAATGGTGTTTTCCCACTCTGCAGCCTGTCTGTCATTTTCGTTGATTTGTGTTCCGGCTAAATTGATATTGTCCTCAAAGGAATCAATATTTGAAGTTATTTCCTCTATACGGCGACGTTTTTGGTGCAAAACGGAATCTTGCTCATCTATATCTTCCCGTAAACTGTCTATTTGTTCCTGTAAACTTGTTTTTCTGCCTTCCAACTGGAGGAGTTTTTGTTTAATCTCTCCTTGTCTTTCATTCAGTTGCTTGGCCTGTTTGTCTTTTTCGTTCTTTTCTATGGCAAGACCATGAATTTCTTTTTCCAAAGCAACCAAACGGTTTTCCATGGCGTTTACTTCTTCCATGTTTTCCGACAAAGAAGCATTTATTTCATCGATTTCTTTTCGGGCTTTATCCCGCAGACCCTCCGCATTTTTCGCGTCCGCTGCCCGTCTGTCTCTGTCCTGAGTAATATTTTTTAGTTTTAAAAGTTGAATATCTAACTCAAAATTAAAAATATCTTCCTTAAGGTTACGGCAGGTAATAGCTTTGTCAGCTTGTACTTTGAGAGAATCATAGGATCGCTTTACCTCTCCCATAATTCCGTCTATCTGACGCATATTTTCTTCAGTACGCTCCAGTTTTCTTTCCGCTTCTGCCCGTTTTACTTTAAACCGGGTGATACCGGCAGCCTCCTCAAAAAGATATCGTCTGTCTTCCGGCTTACTGGAAAGTATCTGATCGATTTTACCCTGCTCCATAACAGAATATGCAGCTTTTCCCACACCGGTATCCCAGAAAAGTTCCCGAACGTCCTTTAGTTTTACCTGCGCATTATTGATATAATATTCACTTTCACCGGAACGATAGAGTCGCCGTTTGATGGTAATTTCGCTGACATCTAAAGGTAAAAGTCCGTTATCATTGGCTATGGTAAGGGTGACTTCTGCAACATTAAGAGCTTTTCTTGTTTCCGTACCGTTAAAAATGACATCTTCCATTTTTTCGGCACGCATATTTTTTGCGCTTTGTTCACCTAAAACCCATTTAACTGCATCAACAACGTTACTTTTACCGCAACCGTTAGGTCCCAATAGGGCCGTAATTCCATCGGCAAATTCAATATGGGTACGGTCTACAAAGGATTTAAAACCGAATATATCTAAACTTTTAAGGAACACAAAAACCTCGGATAAAAAAATTTACCTGTACAGGTAAGCATAACTGATATAAAAAAATAAACCTGCACCTGCCCAAAGACAGATACAGGTTCATTGTATCAGTTTTACACGATGGTTTCAATATCAGTAGTAAAATGCAATTTCCAAAGCACCGTGAAGCTGAGGAGATTCTCCCGGATCCAATCCTTTTTCAAGACCGTACACAGAGCCACCCAAGTGGAAAGGACCTAAATCAAAACTTGTACCTGCTGCAAAATAGGGTCCCTGCATACCTACCCGCAGTCCCCAAAAGTTGAACAGAACAACTTCTGTTCCCACAGAAAGATTCAATAAAGGATGCTCCGCAAAAGCATTTGAAGCAAAGGGTAAACCGGAAATAATATTTTTATAGTCTGCAAAGACAGTTACCTTGCTGAAAATAAATTTCAAGAAACCCGTAGGAACGTGAACAGCAATACCGGCATCTAAATCGCCATAAGACCAGTTATGTGAAATACCCTTATTTGCGGAAAAACTCATGGAAGTTAAAGGTCCCATATTTTTACCCACTCCGTAGTAAAAGTCCTTCCAAGCAAGAGAAACTGTCAAAATATCCAACAGGTTATAGGTCAAACCTACATCGGCTCCTGCAATTCCGTATAAATATGTCGGCAACTGAGAAAAATCAGTTTTTGTCAGAGAAGAAACATCTCCATCATACACGACTTCCATCCGTCCCAAAACTTTTGTGTTAAATCCTATAGACAGAAAATGGTTATCCGTTTCAATGAGAGGAAAGCCAAAACCGAAAGCCAGCATCAAATCTCCACCGGCTTTGACATTGGCAATGCTAAGTGAAGGAATTGTTCCCCGAACAAAAACATCGTTGTATAACCCCCATCCCCAACCGTTATTGACTCTGCTTCCTAAAACGGGCAACATAATATCTGCATCAATGTAAATACCG
Organism: Candidatus Treponema excrementipullorum; assembly: GCA_018883625.1. Classification (GTDB taxonomy): domain Bacteria; phylum Spirochaetota; class Spirochaetia; order Treponematales; family Treponemataceae; genus Treponema_F; species Treponema_F excrementipullorum. The sequence continues at coordinate 1,848 of JAHLFV010000052.1, read as the reverse complement.
TTTGTATCTTCCAACAGAGGAGTAAGTACGCTTGTAAGCATATCCTGATTTTCTTCGGACATTAAAGTTCCATCTAAATACTTCTGAAAAATAGGAATAATTCCCGCTGGGCCACCTAAATCCATGGCAAATGAGGGTAACAATACCTGCTTACCACTGAGGGGAAGCAGAGATGGATTATGTAACAAGACAAAAGGGGAAGTTTCATCTGCCAAGTGCTGCCCACCCATACCGCCGGAACGGACATCTACCACCACAGGCAACTCTATATCAGGAACAGCGATGGATGCTGCTGCCAACGGGGACAACACAACACAAAAAACGGCTAACAGAACAAGACTAATTTTTTTCATTTGCTCCTCCTGAAATCATACCAATTAATGTGTCAACACTAACACCGGGCAATATTTCTTCATTTTTTCGTTGAGGATCCTTAACAACTTTGTCTAGTGCTCCGGCAACAGCGTTCAAAGCTTCTTTAGATGATGCATCAGTAAATCCGTCACCGGTAAAGGACACAGATCCGGAACCATCAGCATCTTCTGTATATGTTATTGCTCCCTTCAGTTTTTCAGCCAATTGATTTGTATCCCCGCCCTCTTTTTTCACAGCACTCATAGCAACGGCAACTGAGGAAAGAACAATATCTTGAGTAGTTATCCCCTCAAAATCGCTTTCCAAAATTACCTCCAGAGCTTTTGTATCCATTTCAGGAACAGAAGAAAGAACTGATTCCAAAACCTTATTGGGATCCGTACCACTCTCGCCGGAGTTCATAGTACTGTCTGCAATGGCACTGATTTCTTTCATGGGAATAGTCGCAGAAACTCCGGCCTTTAATATGGCTGATTTTTCGGATGGCAACAAACTTTTTATTTCTTCCTGACGCTCTCCCAGTTCATTTAATACTGCAACTGTTTTTTCAGGACTACCGGCAAATCTGTCTATATTTGCTACGATATCCTTTGTTGACAAATCGGCTATTTGTGATGAAACATCTCTTGAGGTTTGAAACATGGGAGTTACAAAGGCTTGGCATCCTATAAAAAAGCAAAGGAAAAAAATCCCAAATAAAATATAAAACAAACGCTTCATAAATACCTCCTACATAAGACAAAATATCCCACACTTATATTATAACCTCTACACTTTAAGAAGAAAACACTTTTAAGAAAAAAAACACTATTTTTTTATTTTTTATAGAAAAAATTCATGTATAAACACTCGGCTACACCGAATATCGCCCCTTACAACCTTTCCTCTATAACATGTTCATACTTTGCTTTATTGTTTTGCCCACCCACCATCACCACAGAATAATATCCTATAACACGCTATCAAAACGATATATTACAGCACCAAGGAAGGAGCCGTATACACTCGGGCTCCCAATTCACTATCCAACATATACAAAGCTTTTGAATCAGATCCAAAAAGTTCCATTTTGGAAACAAGTTCCGATGTGTTTGTCTCTTCTTCTCCCTGTTCTTTTACAAACCAGTCCAAAAACTGCATTGAACGGAAATCTTTTGATTCCATAGCTGCTGCATAGATAGCATTTATAGATGCTGTTACTTTTTGTTCATGAGTATAAGCAACTTCAAGACCATCTTCTAAAGAATTCAAAACCATATCAGGCTTAGCAATAGCCTCTAAAGAAACAGAAGCGTTGTTATTATGCAAATATTGATACATCAGCATACCGTGATCTAATTCTTCCTGGGCCTGAATTTTAAACCAATTGGCAAACCCTTTGAGCCCCTTTTTTTCATAAAAACTGGAAATACCAAGATACAGATAAGATGAATACAATTCTTTGTTAATCTGTTCGTTCAAAAGAGAAGCTAC
>JAHLFV010000051.1 GCA_018883625.1 Candidatus Treponema excrementipullorum | reverse complement strand
AATCAACAGTACAAAAACAAAATCTCAAATACTATAGAATGAAAGCAGCTTCTCGACAAAACATGCTATCTTGCTGCCATACAGCTTTTGTAACCTCCTCTTTTCCCTTTACCTAATTGCCGGATTTCAGTAGAATGACCCTTACCCTTCCGTGGGTTTAGACTAAAACGGATTTTTCCCAAAAACCTGAAAGACAAAGTTTAAAACCAATAAAAAACGGAGACTTCTTTAGGAGTATTTTTTCATGGAATTTACACAAGAACACATTGATGCCCTGGCAGTAAATGAAGTTGCCATCATGAAACGGATAGCAGAAGAGTTAAACATCAGAATGGATCAAGTCAGTGCAGTAATCAGCCTTGTAAACGAAGGTTGTACTATTCCCTTTATTTCCCGATACCGAAAAGAAAAACACGGTGCTTTGGACGAAGTACAGGTCAGAGATACGGATCACTTGTTTAAAAGTTATACAAATTTGGAAACCCGCCGCATCGAAATTATTAAAGGTGTTTTCAATCAGAATAAATTGACAGAGTCCTTGTATGAAGCCATTTCAAATGCAAAAACCATGACTGAATTGGAAGACCTGTGGGCACCCTTCAAAAAGAAAAAGAAAACACGAGGTATGATTGCCATCGAAAAAGGATTGGATCCTTTGGCAGACGCCATGCTTACCTTGGACAAAGGTGCCTTGGAAGAAAAGGCAAAAGAATTCGTAAAAGAAAATACCGAACTTCCCGAACTTTCCGTAGCTACCGTAGAAGATGCTTTGGCAGGTGCTCAGGATATTTTGGCAGAGCGAACAGCTCAGGATCCGGATAACAGAGCCGATGTACGGGGATTTTACATGCGAACGGGAAAAATTACCGTTAAGGGTATCGGAGACGAAGAAGCTGCAAAAACCTCCGTATATCAAATGTACTGGGACTATGAAGAAGCTCTTAACCAGATAAAACCCCATCGTATTTTAGCCATTAACCGAGGAGAACGGGAAGGTCAACTGGAAGTATCTTTGGATGTTGACGTAGACGGCGCCATCGATGTGTTAAAACACAAAGTTACTATCAACAATCCTTATCACGGCGACGCCATAGAAGACGGCCTTGTACGGCTTTTGTCTCCCGCAGTACTCAGAGAGATTCGTGGAGACCAAACTGATGAAGCCGATGAACACAGCATCGGTATTTTCAGCGAAAACCTGAAAAACCTCCTTATGCAACAACCTATCAAAGGTACCAGAGTATTGGGTGTAGACCCGGGAATCAGAACAGGAACAAAATGTGCTGCCTTGGATGAAACAGGTAAATTCTTGGGAGACTTTGTTATCAAACAGGTAACGGATCCGGAAGGTGCCGCAGCTGCCATCCGTCGGGCTATTTTACTGCACAAGATTCAGTTAGTAGCCGTAGGAAACGGAACAGGTTCACGGGAAGTTCAGGAAATCGTGGCAAAGGTTATCAGCGAAAATTTCCCGGAGGTACTGTACACTGTAGTTGATGAAGACGGAGCTTCCGTATACTCAGCCAGCGATATCGCCCGGGAAGAATTTCCCGATTTGGATTTGACTATCCGAGGGGCAATTTCCATCGGACGACGCTTGCAAGACCCCTTGGCTGAGTTAGTAAAAATCGATCCCAAGTCCATCGGTGTGGGACTATACCAGCACGATGTAAACCAAAAAAAACTTTCCGAAATGTTGGACGAAGTTGTTAGCTCCGTAGTAAACAATGTAGGTGTTAATATCAATACCGCTTCTTACTCCTTGCTGAAATACGTATCCGGCATAAACGGTTCTTTGGCAAAGAAAATCGTTGCATACAGAGACGAACACGGTAAAATTACCAGCCGGGAAGAATTGATGAAGGTCGGCGGCATGGGAGCAAAAACTTTTGAGCAATGTGCCGGCTTCCTAAAGATTCCCGAAAGTGCAGAACCCTTGGACAATACTTGGGTTCATCCGGAAAACTATGCAGCTGCCCGGGAGGTACTTCCTCTTGTTCAAAACAAAGAAGACATTCCCGGAACTTTGAAAAAACAAATTAAAGAAAAGTATAATTTGGGAGATCAGACAATTACCGATATTATCGAGGAATTGCAAAAGCCCAACCGAGATCCCCGAGACGGCTATCCCAAGCCCATTATGCAAAAAGGGGTTGTTACTTTTGAAGACCTTAAAGAAGGTATGAAAGTTACCGGTAAAATCAAAAACGTTGTAGACTTTGGTGCCTTTGTGGATTTAGGAATTAAGGAAACAGCCCTACTCCACATTTCAGAGCTCAGCGATACCTATGTTTCCGACCCCATGGAAATTCTTAAAGTAGGTGACATAAAAGAATGTACCATTATCGGATTGGACACAGACAGACGACGGATAAGTCTTTCTCTGAAAAGCGATGCTGCATCCCGCATCGGTCAGAGTTCCTCCGGTTCTTCAAGAAAGACAGAGGGCACAGAGACTCAGGGGGAAACCCGGAAGGTTGTCAGAGCAGTCCGTATGGGTACCGGTAACAAACAGGGAGCATCCAAGGGCAATTTCCAAGGCAAACCCAAGAATCAAAACAAGGATCGAGTCCCCATGGGTAGCGATGACGGCATGAGCTACAATCCCTTTGCAGCTTTGTTGAAAAAGTAAGTTTGAAAAACCGCTTTTTGAAAATCCTTTTATAATTTCCGGGAAGTTCTGTAGCACATTCAGAGCTACCCGGACAAAAAAAGAGCCGGCCTAACGCCGGCTTTTATCAGTTGCCGAGAAATTCTTACAAGACATTTACTCGGTCAATTAATCGTTTTTATCCTGCCTTGCAGGTGACTGATGTTATTTCACTGCCTCTATTGAGGCTTCCTTGTCTGTTGGGGTATCCATAATGGCCTCCTTTGTAAAATCAGTAATATTTTAAATAACCTATGAGTTATTTAACCCAAGCGGTTACGTCAACTTCTCTTTACACTTATATGGTACCACACTTTTGAAATAATGCAAGCTTTTTTTTCAATTTTTTTGAAAAAAGTGGGAAATTTACTCCTACAGTTTACTCTTCTGTTACTTACTTTAAAGCTAATTATAATCGAAATAGCCCCAAAACAACAGATTCGGCAACTTAAAAAGACTTTTTAACATTATCAGAACATATTAAAAGGTTTTCAATAAATGAAGAAGATTGTTTATAAAATTTTATAACGATAGAACAACAGATGAAACAATACTCCACTTACTGAAACGTATGAAAAAAACGGAACAAAAAAACGAAAGACCCCCTCTATATTCTGAGGAATTTCCCAGAAAACCGATTTTTAGAGTCTCTTCTGAGGTACCCTGTAACATTCAATCTTTACCATCAACTATTTCAATTTAAATTTAGTATCAACCCATTATTTCAATCAATGCCTTAATACATAAATACTTTCCTGATTACATTTTTACAGAGAAACACCTACCGAAAAATTTATACCATGAGAAAGATCAGTGGGAACTTCTTGAGATATATGCAAAAAATGATCAAACTCATACCCAATATTTAAATATATGCCTATAGGATCAAAAATATACCCTGTTCGTATGCCACCCCCTAAACCATATCCTAAAAGTATAAAAGGAATATCGATAAAATACTGCGATTTTAAAAGCCCCCGAATATAAGGACTTATTACAAAATTCCCGATAGAGATAGGTAGAGGCAATTCACCGTACACTGATAAATTAAAAGAAGAGATTTTATCATTGTGACTACCGTATTCTTCATAACCTTGTATAGTACTGACTCCAACCAATGCACCGAAACGGGGATATACCCAACTTGATGATATATCAAGATCAAAGCTTTGGAGTATTCTTCCCCCCAAACCCTTATTGAAATTTCCCAATAAAATAAATCCTTCATTGTGGAATACTTTGACGGATTGAGCTCCCACACTACTGAGGAAACATATTCCCAAAATGACAGCAAAGAAATATTTTTTCATATAATCCTCCTGACTACTAGGGAGAAAATCATCCTATGCAGACAAAAAATGCAATTTCTCAAAAAAGACAATTCTCAACTAATTTGATTTTACACGCACTCTTTTTACTTGTCAATAAAATGGTAATAATATAATTTTTTCCTTGAGGATCCACATAGACAAAACCGGAGCCGCCCCTGTTTTAAGATAATTTTCTACCTGTTCCGATAAATCCTCATATCCGTCCGCTTTCAAACCGAATTGCCAAACTTCCAGCATAGAAACAGTTTCCGGACTACGATTTAATTGAATACCACCCACGTAAAGTCTCACCTGAGCTGTTGATACACATAGGAAAGCAAGGACATAACAGAAATCAATATATTCTTTTTCATATCATTCCCCCTTAACATTATTTATACGGAGCATTTCCCATCATTTAAAATCTTCTCTATATCTTCATTTTATAACCTCTTTTCATTTTCCGTAACACACATTCTTGACAGTCGCAAGGATAAAGTTTACTATTATTGCAATGACTGAAATAAAACTGTACACACATCATTATATGCTTCTCATGATTTAGGTACCTAAAGACGTGCCGGTGTACTGTTATGGAACCGCCCCTTTTTAGGTAGGCGGTTTTTTTTGTGTCTGTTATTGTTCGATTGGAGGAAAAAATGGAAAAACTGAAAATCCTTTTGCCCAAAGGCAGAATTTACGACAATGTTGTTAATCTATTCAGCGGTGCGGGAATTACCATAAAATTACCGGACAGAGCATACCGCCCTACAGTGAATCAGGAAGATTTGGAAGCAAAGGTTATGAAGCCGCAAAATATCGGGAAACTGCTGGAACTGGGAGCTCACGACGTGGGATTTACCGGGTTGGACTGGATAAAAGAAACAGATGCAGATGTAGAGGAAATTATGGACTTGGGCTTTGACAAAGTACGTATCGTTGCAGCTGTTCCCAAAGCAATTTCTGACGAAAATCTTTTTTCCAAACGGGTCATTGTGGCAACGGAATACGAACGGGTTGCCCAAACATGGCTGAATGAGAAAAAGATTAACTCCCTTGTAGTCAGAACCTACGGTGCCACAGAAGTATTTCCTCCCGATGACGCAGATATGATCATAGACAATACCTCCACGGGACGGACTTTGGAAGAAAACGGCCTGCGCATTGTAGACACCATTATGACCAGCTCCACTCGGATGTTTGCTTCAAAAGAAGCCATGAAAGATCCTCAAAAAAAAGAAAAAATTATGGAGCTTAAAATGCTTTTTGAAGCCGTTCTTGACGCCAGAGACCGGGTCATGTTGGAAATGAACGTATCCCGTCTGCGCTTTCAGGATTTGGTTACCGGCTTACCGGCCATGCGCAGTCCCACCGTTGCTCCTCTCTACGGAGATGACGGTTATGCCATCAAAATTGCGGTAAAAAAGAGCGAAGTCCCTACCCTGTTGCCTTTGCTGAAAAAGTTGGGTGCCACAGACATTTTGGAATACGAACTGCGGAAAGTTCTGTCATAGAACCTACTGCAAGGAATCGAAAACTATCACAAGGAACAACTATGAAAGAACGGAAGGCAGTTTTAACGAGGGAAACAAGAGAAACAAAAATCTCTTTGGAATTGAATTTGGACGGAACCGGCATGTATAATGTGGATTGTCCTATAGGATTTTTTAGCCACATGTTACAGGCTTTTTGTAAACACGGCCTTTTTGACCTTAAAGGTACTCTGCAGGGAGACTTGGATGTGGACCAACATCACTTGGTAGAAGATACCGGCATTGTGTTGGGACAGCTTTTTGCCTGCGCTTTGGGGGACTGCCGAGGAATATACCGTTCCGGTTTTTGTATTTATCCCATGGACGAAACCTTGGCACAGGCGGCTGTAGACTTTGGGGGACGTAGCTATCTCGTGTGCGAAGCCGGCTTATCCGGTGTTCCCCTCATATCTATGGGTACAAAAGGAACTGAAGGCAGTTTTCAGACTGATACGTTTACGGATTTTTGGCAGGGATTTGTGTCCGGTGCCAAATGTAACGTACACTTAGACACTATTCGGGGACGTAGCGACCATCACAAAATGGAAGCTCTTTTCAAAGCAGCGGCAAAAGCAATTCGCAGTGCCGTGGAACAGGATCCCCGAAGACATGATATACCGTCTACAAAGGGAGTAATAGTATGATCCATTTTGAATGTGATTACACCGAGGGCTGTTGCCCGCAAATATTGGAAGCCCTCAGCACTTCCAACTTTGACCAAACTACAGGGTACGGAAACGACGATTACTGTCACCGAGCACGGGAAATTATCAAAACCCTGTGTAAAGCTCCTCACGCAGAGGTACACTTTCTTACGGGAGGTACTCAGGCTAATTTAACTGTCATTGCCTCCGCCCTAAAATCTTATCAGGGGGTTTTATCCCCGGAAACAGGACATATTGCAGGTCATGAAACCGGTGCCATTGAAGCCTGTGGTCACAAAGTTTTAACTTTACCTACACAAGACGGAAAAATCACCGCATTACAGGTAGAAAACTACTGTAAAGCCCACTATGCCGATGCCAGCCGGGAACACACCGTTCAACCGGGTATGGTATATATTTCTTTTCCCACAGAAACAGGTTTAATATACACCAAACAAGAGTTACAGGAACTGTATACCGTATGCAAAAACAGAGAACTGTTTCTTTTTATCGATGGAGCTCGGCTGGGATATGGCTTAGCTGCAGAAGAAAATGACTGTTCTATGGAAGATATAGCCGCCCTCTGTGACGTCTTTTATATCGGCGGTACAAAGGTGGGAGCTTTGTTCGGAGAAGCTGTTGTTATAACAAATCCTGCTTTACAAAAAGATTTCCGCTACATGATAAAACAAAAAGGTGGAATGTTGGCAAAGGGCAGACTGTTAGGTATACAGTTTGAAACACTATTAAAAGACGGCCTTTATTTTTCCGTTGCAAAAAAAGCCGTTGCTCAAGCACTACAGATAAAGCGAGCATTTAAAGCACAAGGTATTTCATTCCTCTTTGATTCTCCTACAAATCAGCAGTTTCCTATTTTGACAAAAGAGCAACTAGCCTACCTTGAAAAAGAATTTACCGTTAATTTTTGGCAACATATGGAAGACGGGAAATGCGCCGTCAGATTTTGTACCAGTTGGGCAACAAAAGATGAAGCTATAGCCCGGTTACTGAACAGCATAGAAAGGATGCCCAAATAAAAAAAATCCCCGAAAGTGAAGTGCACCCCTAAAGTTGGACAAAAAAAGTTCAGTTTTAGGAGGTGCATTTTTAATGTCCAAATACACAGAGGAGTTGAAAAAGCAAATAGTACTTGAGCATAAAATAAAGCATTACGGGGCCCGTGTGCTGCAAAGGAAGTATGGTATTCCCCGTAGCCTTATAAGGCAATGGATAGCCCAATATGAATTAAACGGAAAATTTAC
>JAHLFV010000050.1 GCA_018883625.1 Candidatus Treponema excrementipullorum | reverse complement strand
GTACAATGGAGGCACGGCCATCAATACGTCCTAATGAGACTGGCTAACACACCGGCTATTTGTACATTTTGACAGTAAATCGGCTTAAAAGCAGGGTTTTCCGGTTGAAGTCTGATACGGCATGACTCTTTGAAAAACCGTTTAAGGGTTATGGCTTCATCCAAAACCGCTACTACGATCTCACCATTATTTGCAGTATGTTGCTGACGGATCACCGCTATGTCTCCGTCAAAAATACCGGCATCTATCATGGAATTGCCCCGTACTTTAAGAGCAAAATAAGTGTCATCTTTACCTACAAAAGGCTCCGATAAATTAAGGTATCCGTCAAGATTTTCTTCGCAAAGCAGAGGTTTTCCTGCAGCAACGGTTCCCAAAATCGGAATACGAATCACTGCCGGTGCTCTTTCATATCCCGACTCATCCATGAGGACACGAACAGACCGGGAACGCTTTTCTGACTGAGAAAGATATCCTTTTTTTTGCAAAGCGGAAAAATGACATTGTACCGCTCTAGGCGTTATTCCAAAATGAGAGGAACACTCCCGAATTGTAGGAGGACAGAGGTTTTCTTGAGAATAATCCCGTACAAAGTTCAGAATTTCAATCTGTCTCCTTGTCAATTCTTTCATACGGACTATTCTTCCTCAAATTTATTTTCAAAGAGAGTTGCTATTGCCAAAACAGCTTCTCCTTCATCAGGACCGTTGGCCTTAACAGTCAAATTCGTATTATAACCGGCAGCCATGGTGATAACACCCATAATTGATTTGGCATTTACGGTGGTATCGTTGCGTTCGATCAAGATTTCGGACTGAAATTTATTCGCTGTTTGAGCTATAAGAGAAGCCGGTCGTGCATGAATCCCTGCCCGATTTCGTACCGTCACAATTTTTTCCTTCATAAATAAAACTCCCTTTGATAAAATCAATATAATTAATAAGCATCGTCACTTCCGTAGTATACGGATTGTGCAGCCCCAGTTTCTATCCATTTCAGCACATTTTGATTGAATTCTCTGGCTGAATAGTATCCCATAGACTTCAATCGTTCATTCATGGCTGCGGTTTCTATAATGATGGGCAAGTTTCTTCCCGGTTTAACAGGAATTTCAATAAGGGGAATTTGTACTCCCAAAATTTCTTGAGTAAACTCTTCCGTACCCAATCGATCGTAGACCTTGTCCGCATTCCAAGTTTCCAATTTAACAACTAACTGAACCTGTTTTTGCTCCCTGATAGCACCAACACCATAAAGCTGAGATACATTAATAATCCCCAAACCACGAATTTCCATGTGGTGACTAATGAGTTTGTTGGCTCCCCGTCCTACAACAGTATTACCGTTAACACAACGCAACTCTACAATGTCGTCAGCTACAAGACGATGCCCCCGCTCTATCAGCTCTAAGGCAGTTTCACTTTTACCGACACCGGAATCTCCCGTTAAAATAATACCGATACCGTACACTTCCACTAAAACACCATGGATAGATTTTTTAGATGCAAAAATATCGGAAAAAACCCGTAAAAGTCTGGTGGAAAATTCAGTTGAATCTAAAGGTGTCTGTAAAATGGCACAACCTACAGAGTCGGCAATATCTAAAAGCTCCTTGGCAGGTTGCAGGTTGTGAGTAAATACACAACAAGGCAATTCATAGGAAAAAAACTTGTGAATATTTTCCATCTTGCCTTCTGCAACCAACTTTTCCATATAAGCAACTTCTCCTCTACCAAAGAGTTGCACACGATTATAAGCAAAGGATTCATAAAATCCAGACAAAGCCAACCCTGGACGATTGATATCGGGAATCATAATCCCCCGTGTTAACCCTTTTCGTCCGCTAATGCAACTAAGGTCAAGAGAATTGTGAGCCTTTAAATCTAGATCCAATAGATCCAGTACGGTAAAAACTTTGTCCAACATCCTGTCTCAACTATACACAGTACATATTTTTTATTCAAGCTTATCAGGAATAAAAAAAGAGCCGGAATTTGTACTCTTCCGGCCTCTAATGCTATTTCTTATCCTGAATCTTATCTTTTTCTTTTTTGACTTTTTGATCCAACATATCCATCATTTTATTTAAAGCCGCAGCGAAATCGTAATCTTCAGCAGCCACATGAGCTACAGCTCCCCAGCGAAAATTCACTGTGCAATCAAAGATAAATTTCTTATCTTCCTTAACTTTCAACAAAAAATCTATAATCAAATCTTCTGCATACTTAATGCGCTCTATCTTCTTGTTAATAAGGTCTAATTGATCCTTTTCGAAGTCAAAACCAACTGCATTGATTGATGTTGTCATAAAAACCTCCGTTTGTTGTCTGTTTGACATCTATAGTATACAGTCACATTTCCAAAAAAGAAAGTTTTTTTTTCAAAACTTTTATACTTTTATACATATAAGACTGACATACTTTATGTATGAATAACAACAAAATCTTTTCATCGTAAAATTTCTATGTAATCCCAAATACGAGGGTCTTCCTGACCAAGACACCAAAATCCCACTGCTGGGAGTTCCAGGTTTTCGTAGTGTTTCAATCGTAAAGAAAGAGAATGCACATCGTCATAGTATCCGGTAACAGTAACAGAAGGAACGGTATAAGTAAATGTGGGAATTCCTGTTTCTCTGCGGACTTCTTTTACGTTGTTTTCTCTCATTATCCGCTGTATTCCAGAAAAATAAAAGGCCCGATTCAAGGATACGTTACCCCAAGTTCTGCCGTAAAAAGGAATGCCCATAATAAATTTATCTTTTCCCACAGTTTCTATGGCGTAATCTGCAATGCGATAGCACCAATCCAATGAAGCCACCGGGCCGGGACTACCGCCAGACCAGTGTTCATCGTAGGCCATGACGAAAATTTTATCTGCTATTTCTGCAATATTTTTGTAATCGTATACATCGTTTTCCAAAGTTTTTGTACGAGCCGGTAAAGCGACGGTAAAAACTTTATGTTTTAACCCCTTTTTCAAATCTTTGAGAAAATCTAAAAAAACTTCTGTGTCCCGTTTAGGAACAAGTTCAAAGTCAATTTGCAAACCGTCATAATTTTCCGTAGCCTTTAGGATGTCTTTTATCAGTTGCCTTCTTACATTACCGTCTCTGCTAATGGCAAAGTGAGTCAATGCCGTACTGTTACAGGCAATTACAAGATGAACGCGACCGGAAAAATTATCTAAACGGGACACGTCGGGAACTGAAATCAACTCGCCGTAGGAATTTATTTCTGCACCGAAATAACCAATATCGGTTATTGGCAAATCATTGGAAAGATAACTTTCTTCGCCTGCCATGAGATAAGCCCATACTTCTTTAAATTTTGTTTCTTGAGGAGAGACATCTTTTGGTTCAATAAGGGCAGGCTCGGCATTGATGGTACTCAAAACAAAGAATAAAGAAAAAATAAACACAAAAATTGTACATAGTTTTCGCAGTTTTTTCATGGGGTACTCCTATTCACATAAAATTCTATAGCCGGGATTTTTTTCCAAAGAAAGTTCCAAAATATGTTTTTCACAAGATAAAACTTCTGTGGGGTCATGGGTTACATGAAGCAAGGTCGTTGTTCCGGTAGAAGCAATTTTTTCCAACAGCTGCAAAATCAAGGTTCTTTGCTCTTCATCCAAACCGTGACAGGGTTCATCTAAAATCAGCAAAAGGGGACACTTTACTACAGCCCGCAAAATTAAAATTGCCCGCTGTTCTCCGTAAGACAAACTGTTAAAGGCAGTATGCTCCCGTCCCTGAAAACCACCCAGTTTCAGCCATTTGGCTACAGTCATTTGTTCCACCTGAGAACGTTGTTGGTACAGCCCTATACTGTCATGGAAACCGGACAAAAGAACCGCTTCTATATCGGTACTGCCGACCATGCGGTATTCCAAATGAAGTCGATAGGAAACAATCCCCATTTTTTCCTTTAATTCCCAAATTGTTTCACCGGTACCTCTCCGATGACCAAAAATACGGACATCGTTGGCAAAAACCTGCATATTATCTCCGGTTATCAGTTCCAAAAAAGTGGTTTTTCCTGAGCCGTTAGGCCCCCGAATAAGCCAATGTTCTCCGGCATACAGTGTCCAGGTTAATTTATCCAACACGACATTACCGCCCCACTCTACGTGAACATTTTTCATGGAAACCAGTTCCTGTTTATCTTGATGCTCTAGAGCCAGAATTTCTTCCTGAAAAGAAGTGTCTTTGTGGTTTTCAGTTAATAAAGTTTGTTGCGTGTGAAGTTCTTCAAAGGTTTCCAAAGCCTCCTGGTGATTGTGGGTATGTCCTTGGGCTTTTCTTGCCTCTAACAGAGCTTCGTAGTCTTCTATGTTGCCGATAAAAGAAAGTGTTTTATGGGTAAATTCCAAAACACTTGTTATTCCTTCGGGAATTTCTTCAAATCTTTCCATAGAAATAATTAAGGTCATATCATTTATATCTGTTGCCAAGGCTGAAAAAAAGTTTCGCAAAATGTTTCTTGATTGAACATCCAAACCGGCAAAAGGCTCTGATAAAATCAACAACTTACAGCCTGACAGTAAAGCCCGACACAAAAGGACTCGACGGATCTCGCCTGTGGAAAGATATTTTAGTCCTCTGTCTAAAACACTTCGTACTCCGCACAGTTCAACTTCTCGACATGTATCCATCAATTCTTTTTGGAACAAAGGTGAATCCTGAGACACAGCTTCCAAGATAAATTTTCTGGCAGTACGACCGATATCGATTCCACCTTCTGTGAATTCACTTTGATCATTTATTCTCTCTTCCTGAATAAGAGCTGCCGCTGTCTCTAAGGATACCACAACGGTTTCTTTTTGGAATGTATTGTAATACTGCCCCGCAGGCATTTTAGGAGAAAAAACATATTGGGAAGGAGATGCATCTTTATTTCCAAGGGCTTGAATGAAAATATCTTTTCCTCCGTCACTGGGACCTACAAGAAGACATTTTTCGTGTTTATATAATTTCCAGGAAAAAGCCTGTATAACATCAGTGTCCCGTAATGAAACGGAACAATCCGTAATAGCTAATGCAATTTTTTGTTCTGTCATAGGTGCCAGTATATCACTATTGCACATAACTGTGTAGAATTTTGGGAAATATTTAAAACTTTCTCTGTTTTTCTTACAATGATTATTGATTAAAAAAAACTTTTATGATAGTATGTCAAAACCGAGCCGGCGTGGTGGAATGGTAGACACGATAGACTCAAAATCTATTGCGGGCGACTGCGTAAGAGTTCAAGTCTCTTCGCCGGTATTGACTGTCAGGTTACACTGACGGTCTTTTTTTTGCCCAAAACACATTGGGTTATAACTGTGGCGAACTACCTCGACTTATCTTTGGTTTAGACGCTTGAGTACTTCTTCCAAAGTAGCCAGTGCAGGGATGGCTCCCTCTTTTTCTACACACAAAGATGCGGCGGCGTTGGCAAATCGCACATATTCTTGTACTTTTTCCGGCGTAAGCTCATCAAAACCCAGACCGCCTTCGATAAACTTATATAAAAAAGCACCCCAGAAGGAATCTCCTGCTCCTGTAGTATCTTTTACCTGACAGTCAAAGCAGGGTTCAAAGACAACACCTTTTCTGGTGTATACATAGGTTCCATTTCCGCCATCTGTAATAGCGATAAGTTTTATACCCCAATTAAAAAGGAAATCTATTATTTTATTTTCTTGAGAAAAGTCGGAAAGCAGAGGTAATTCTTCCCGGGACACCTTTAACAAATCAGTAAAGGGTAAAACTTGCCGAATCAATTCTGTTGCCGTCTGTTCACTTTCCCACAGACTTTCCCGATAATTGGGATCGTAAGAAACCAACACCCCGGCGGATTTTGCCTGTTTTAAGGCAGAAAATGTTGTTTCCTGAGCCGGGGAATCTGTAAGAGAAAGAGATCCCACATGCAAAATCTTTGATTGACATAGCAAATCCAAAGGAAATTCTGCAGATGTGATTTGAGTATCAGCTCCCGGCTTTCTTGCAAAGGAAAAAGTCCTCTCCCCTTTTTCATCCAAGGACACAAAGGCAAGGGTGGTAAAACACTTTTGGTCAAAAAGTAAACCGGAAGTATCCACTCCTTCGTGTTCCAGCACCTCTTTCAAAAAATCACCGTGCATGTCGGAACCGACTTTACCTACAAAGGCAGATTTCAAACCCAAACGGCTGACTGCAACGGCAACGTTGGCAGGGGCGCCGCCGGGATTTTGAGAAAAAAGCCTCATACCGGCATCATTAAAACCCTTGAAGGTAAAATCTATGAGAATCTCTCCAAAAGCCAACACATCAAAACGTTGTTCTTCAAAAGCTCCACTTCCGCCTGCCGAACACTTACCACAACGGGCAGGTTTTATACCTTCCGAAAAATCTCTGCCATTACCTGTCATATCCCCTACCTTTACGTTAACGCCACTGTTACACGTTAAATGAACTCAACCCTTTGAAATCTAAAGTTGCAAAATAATCATCGATTGTTTCCCGGCGGCGGATTTCTACAACAGAGCCATCTTGACGCAACAGTAATTCTCCGCATCGGAGTTTTGCATTGTAGTTAAAACCCATGGCACGACCGTGAGCACCGGCGTCGTGGATTATAAGCAAATCACCAATCTGTATTTCCGGTAATTGTCTTTGAACGGCAAATTTATCGCAGTTTTCGCAGAGAGAACCCACTACATCGTATACTTTGTTTTTGGGAGCATTTTCTTTTCCGCTGACAGTTACTTCGTGGTAAGCCCCGTACATTCCGGGACGCATAAGGTCTGCCATGGAAGCATCTACCCCGATATAGTCTCGGTAAATGTGTTTTTCATGAATCGCCCGAGTTACCAACCATCCATAGGGGCCTGTAATAGGGCGACCACACTCCCAGTAGATTTTAAGAGGATCCAAGCCTGCAGGTACGACGATGGCATCGTAGGCGTCCTTTATGCCCCGGGCGATGTAGTCGTAATCTACGGCTTTGTCTCCCGGCCTGTAAGGAATTCCCAACCCGCCCCCTAAATTGACAAACTCAAAAGTGATTCCTACTTTTTCTTTCACTTTGGCGGCTAAATTAAAAAGCAATGTTGCGGTTTCCACAAAATAATCGGGATTCAGCTCGTTGGAAGCCACCATAGTGTGAAGACCAAACCGTTTCACGCCTTTTTCTTTACAGATTTTGTAGGCTTCAAAGATTTGTTCTTCCGTTAAACCATATTTTGCTTCTTCCGGTTTACCGATTATGGCATTTCCTTCCTTGAGGGGGCCGGGATTGTATCTGAAAGAAAGTATCTCCGGCAAAAATCCCAAAGTTTTTTCCAAAAAGGGAATATGGGTAATGTCGTCCAAGTTGATAATGTTACCCTTTAAGTTGGCATAAATATATTCTTTGGCAGGAGTTTCGTTGGAGGTAAACATAACGTCTTCCCCTGCAATACCGGCATTTTCCGCCAAAATCAATTCCGGAAGACTAGAACAATCAGCACCGCAACCTTCACTTCGAAGAATTTTCAAAATATACGGATTGGGACAGGCTTTTACGGCAAAATGTTCTTTAAAGCCGGGAAAAATACTAAAAGCCTTGGTAAAGCGACGGATATTTTCCCGAATAGCCTTTTCGTCATACAGATAAAAGGGGGTTTCATATTTTTCAGTCAGTGTTTGCAGTTCCAGAGCACTGAGGGGGAATGTTTTTTCACTCATAAGGCATCTCCTTTTGTATTATGGTAGTCAAATGTAAGACACAAAAAAACGCCAGTTTAATACCGGCGTTTTGCATATATCCGATTACAGATTGTCAAAAAAACCTTGGGCCTTTAACAACTCTGCATTCAGGATACCGCCTAAGGCAGCTCCCCGTTTGGTGTTGTGACTCAAAGCCACAAATCGGATATCAAACACGGGACAACTTCTCAGCCGTCCTACCGTTACAGCCATTCCCTTGTCGTTGTCTCTGTCCCGACGGGGCTGAGGTCTGTTTTCTTCGTGACGGACAATAATGGGCTGTATCGGTGCACTGGGCAGGTTCAGTCCTTGCGGCAAGCCTTTGAAAGAAGTCCATACCCGCTCAATCTCTTCCAGGGAAGGTTTTTTGTCCTCCGGCAAATCAAATTCCAAACTGACACAGGCGGTATGTCCGTCAATAACAGGCACTCGGTTGCAGTGGGCTGCCACCAAGGGGCCGGCAGCATTTTCTATGACATCGCCTTTTACGGTGCCTAAAATTTTCAGCACTTCTTTTTCTGTTTTTTCTTCTTCACCGCCGATATACGGCACAATATTGTCTATCATGTCAAAGGACGGGACACCGGGATAGCCGGCACCACTGGTGGCTTGCAGCGTGGTTACAATCATCCGTTTAACGGGATACCCTGCCTGCTGGAGAGAAAAAATGGGCATCATGTAAGATTGGAGGGAACAGTTGGGCTTAACGGCAATAAAGCCTTTGTCCCAGCCATGATGCTGTTTCTGTTTTTCGATAATTTCCGTGTGATGGGGATTGATTTCCGGTATCAGCATGGGAACATCCTCCGTCCAACGGTTAGCACTGGCATTGGAGACCACAGGAATGCCGGCTTGGGCATAAGAGGCTTCCAAGGCCTTAATGGTTTCTTTGTCCATTTCAAGTGCGCTGAAAACGAATTTACACTTACCTAAAGCGGCTTCTACGTTGTTGGCATCCTCTACCATCAAATCAGCTACGCCGGCAGGAATATCGCTCCCGATAAGCCATCGGGAAGAGACGGCGTCTTTGTACTTTTTGCCGGCAGAACGGGGAGATGCTGCCACATAGGTTACTTCAAACCAAGGATGATTATTCAACAAATAAATATAGCGCTGGCCCACCATACCGGTAGCACCTAAAACACCCACAGCTATTTTTTCGCTCATAGAAATCCTCTCGTATTTTGGTTATAGTCCGCACTGCTGGAGAGCGGTTTCAATAATTTTTTTAGCGTTGTCATTGACTTCTACCAAAGGCAATCGCATTGCGCCGGCAGGAAGTCCCTTGTAATTCATGGCATACTTGATGGAAGCAGGATTACCATCTACAAAAGCGGCTTTAAAGAAGGGCATCATTTTGTAGTGTAATTCCCGAGCCTTTGTAATATCACCGTTAAGG
>JAHLFV010000049.1 GCA_018883625.1 Candidatus Treponema excrementipullorum | reverse complement strand
CCGGTGTAACTTCCGCATCACACATGAAGCCCAAAATGCGCAAGAGATTTTTTCTGTATTCGGGACTGTCATCTACTACAAGAATTCTGCTATTGGTAGGTAAAGAGATTTTTGGCGGATGGGCTGAACCGGGAGCCGATTCCAAAGGCAGAGAAAAATAAAACGTTGTACCTTTGGGTGTATTGTCTTTGATACCGCAGTAGCCCCCCATAAGGTTTACCAGTTGGCTACAAATACTCAACCCCAAACCGCTGCCGCCGTACTGCCGGGTCATATCATTTATTACTTGTACAAAAGGTTGAAAAATCGTACTTTTTTTGTCATCAGCTATACCGATTCCCGTATCACTGACTTGAAAAACCAATATATCTTTACCCTCTTGTTTTTGCATTGTTACAGTAAGAGATATATACCCGGAAGGAGTAAACTTAACGGCATTTTTTAAAAAGTTCAGCAACACTTGCTGTACTCGAACAGGATCTCCGTAGACAGTTCTGGGAATATTATAGTCGATAGTACACAGAAGTTCCAAGCCTTTATTGTATGCTTCTATGCTTACCAGGCAGATTGATTGTTCTACCACCTGTATTAAGTTAAAAGGTATCCTCTCTATCTGAAACTTATTTGTACGGAGTTTTTCAAAATCTAAAATATCATTGGAAAGGGTGTGTAGTACCTTGGCGCTAAACATGATTTGGCGCACATATTCTTCCTGTTCCGGGTTTAAGGAGGTTTCTTGTAATAATTCGGCGGTACCCAATACAGTTTGTATGGGGGTACGAATTTCATGCAAAATAGACGCTAACGAAGAGATACTGGGAGTCATACACACTATCCTTTTATACTTTTAGTTATCTTTTGAAAATCGTATGTCAAAACTGCAAGGAAGGGGTAAGGGATCTGCACTTAATATTTTTTCGGTAATCATGTCCGACAGATCCTTTGTATTGGCATTTTCTATCAGAGCGTTGATAACACCTATGAGTGTGGGCTCCAATTGAATACCGGCATATTCGGCATGTCCTGAAATAAATTGTTTTAAGAAAACGTCAGTACAGATAAGTTTTAATTCTTTTTTTATTATGCGGGGAACGTATATCAAATTGTCAAAAAACATTTCCAAATTGATTCCGTCTATAAAACTGAAATGCATTGCCGGCATAAGTACCAAAAGTTTTGGGGTGGTAATACTGTAGTTGGATATAATATCTGACAGAAAATACTTTGCAAGCAAAATTTTATCTCTATTCAATTCACCGGTAATATCAAGTACCAACAGATTTCCGTTTTTATGAAAATCCATAATACAAGGAGTATCGTCTAAAGGTATGGGAACTGCAATGAGAGAAGAAACGGTTTCAATAAAAGAATCTAATGCCAAAGGACGGGCAAAATACTTTTTGCCCCCTAGTTTCATCAGCATCAACAGGTTTTCAGGACTGATAGAAGGTCCTAAAATAATGGTGGGAATTTTGTATGCATTGGGATCTTGATGTTTCCTCTTCAGGAAATCGATGGCTTCCTCAAAGTCTTCCGTAACGTCTACGATAACTAAATCAGGTAAAAGAGAGAGTAATTTTGTAAAAGCATCCCGTCGCCCCTGAACAATATCTACTGAAATTCTTTCGGCAGTCAACTTATCTTTAATGAATTCCTTGCATATAGGAGCCGGATCCACCATCAATACTCTCTTCATGATCTCTATTTTACAAAGAAATAAAAAAATTGACAAGTAAGCACTTGCTTTTTTTGCGGAAACATAGGTATTCTTACTGTAACTAAAAATAAAGGGATATAATATGAAGAAAGTATGTGTTTTTTTTGCAAACGGATTTGAAGAAGTAGAAGCTCTTACTCCTGTAGATTATATGAGACGAGCCGGGTTGGATGTTACTACTGTGTCTTGTAATACCGATAAGGCTGTTACGGGAGCTCACGGAGTAACAGTCCTTGCAGATGTTACTGTTAAGGAAATCGGTGAAGGAACTTTTGATATGGATGCCGTGGTGATTCCCGGAGGAATGCCCGGGGCCAAAAACGTAGCAGATTGCCCTCTGGCAATAGACACTATTACAAAGATTAACGAAAAAAAAGGTCTTGTAGCCGCCATTTGTGCAGCTCCCGTAGTTGTATTGGGAAAAACCGGTGTGCTTAAAGGCAAAAAATATACCTGTTACCCCGGTATGGAAGATAGCTTTGCTCAGTGGGCAGATGCCGACTGGAATACTTTGACGGAAAACACCCGCTATACGGGAGACCGGAGTGTGGTAGACGGAAACCTGATTACCGGTGCCGGTCCGGGAGCTGCCGTAAACTTTGCCGTAGCCATTGTTGACTATCTGTGCGGAAAGGCCGCTGCAGAACAGCTTGTGTCTTCCTGTTTACTTAAATTATAGGAACGAGGTTTGGCAGAGAGGGTACTGTAAAATAAGAGAGGCCTTGTAAGAGGCTTCTCTTAAAGCATTGGTAATATGTGAAGCTGTTAAAGGTTCTGATGTAGCTATGTTATGTGCCCAACAAGCTAAACAGGTGCCGGCAAAAACATCTCCGGCGCCTGTGGAGTCCACTATTTGTTTTGTCGGGGTAACAGCTTCCTGATAATAGTGCCTTCGATTAAAGTAGACACTGCTGCCGCCGCAGTCGTGGGTAACCACAAAAAGCCACATTGGGTTTTCCGTCAGTCGGAAAAAGTTTATACCGGCTTCTTCCATGGTTCTGCCTTCTGCATCGTTACAAAAGACCATGAGTTTGTACTTTTGAGCTCTTGTTCCGATACAGTACTGTTGTATAAAGTGAGCTGCTGCCTTTGCTCCCCAAGGTGTTCCGCAAGCAATAGCCAGATATTTTTCTTTTTGTAACACTTCTTCTTGTAATAGTGCGTCCAAAGCCGGATTGCCTAACTGCATTCCTTCTATTACACAGCAGTCTGCCGATTGTAACTCCTGTAGCACGATTTGTTCCCGGGTAATAGATGGTGACACTCCGGGACTGACGGCGGCAATCCAAGCTGTTGCCGTCGGTGTGGCGTCCCTTTCCGGCACCGGCGTTGAGACCTTTGTGGCCGGTGCCGGAGTTGAGACCTTTATCGCCGGTACTACAAGACAGCGTCCGGTACTTCCTTGTTCCATGCGGAGAACACTTTGTATACCGTAGAGACCCAATTCCTTTTGAAAAAACAAAGCCAAAGGGTCCCGATACAGTGTTTTTCTTTCGGTAGATAATGCCTCTGTAGTGGTGTCGGATAGGGTCTCCGGAATAGCAGCTGTATCAGGTCGTTTTCCCAAGAAGTTGGGGCGGGGTGGTACAGAAGAGCCTCCCACTGTACCGGTAAAGAACGTGTGGATTGAGGATTCGTCTGCTTCATGGGCAGTGTCGGAAATCAGGTGGGTGACGGTTTTTAAGATATTGGTACAGGTACCACCGACTTCCTGTAAAAACGTGCAGTTTCCTGTATCTGAAAATCTTTTTAAGATACGGTCAAAGTCCCTTTCTTCTATATGAAGTGGTCTACCTTGATTTTGAGAATACAGCTGTAAAAGTATGTTTTCAAAAGTTTGCCTTTCTGACGGGTTTTCCCATTGAGGGAAAAAATCCACCAAAGCTCTGCCTATACCATATAGTCTCATAGAATAAAAGTTACTTGGGAATTGAAAAATGAAGCTTTTTCTGCATTCCGAAAGCCACATAGCCCCCGAAATGCAGAACTGAACGACACCATGTCCCGGGACGGAATAACGATACAGTCCCAAAACTAAAGTCTTGGAACTAAAGCTTTGGGACTAAACGCCACTACGGGACAGGTCTCTCCTCAAGGACGAGTTGCCCTTGAGAAATGGATTGCCACTTAGGGACCCTTTTAGGGATGGGCAATAATATCTGCCAAGGCAGGATTTTTTTCCAAATCTTTTTTCAGACCTTCGGCACGGCTCTTGTTTACGTAACCGGGATCTTGGAAAGAATAAGTAAAATTAGTATGGACATCGTAGGTACCTTTCATTAAGGCATAAGCATCTTCTGTCATTACCAATTCTTCATCGGTAGGAATAACAAAGATTTTTATCTTTGAGTCATCGGCACTGATGCAGGTTTCGGCGTTCCGTGTCCGAGCCAAGGCGTTCTTTTTGGGGTCAATTTTGATTCCCAAGTGTTCCAAGTCTTCGCATGCCTTTAACCTGATATTGGGAGCAAACTCACCAACACCGGCAGTAAATACAATGGCATCTATTTCTCCTAAAGCTGCAAGGTATGCACCAAAGTATTTCTTTAAGCGGTAACATTCCATATCCTGTGCCAACTGAGCCCGTTTGTCTCCGGCTTCTGCAGCGGCAGATACGTCCCTGCGGTCTACATACTGACCGGTAATACCCAGCAATCCGGACTTTTTATTCAAAGCAGTATCCATTTCTGCGGCTGTCATGCCGGTTTTTCTCATGATATAGAAGGGCAGGGCAGGGTCACAGTCACCGGAACGGGTACCCATTACCAAGCCTTCCAAAGGAGTAATACCCATGGAAGTATCAAAACACTTACCGTTTTTAACGGCACACATAGAAGCACCGTTTCCGATGTGGGCGATTATAATGTTGGTATCTGCCGGTTTTTTGTGTAACAAAACACTGGCTCGCTTTGCCGTGTACAAGAAAGATGTTCCGTGGAAACCGTAACGACGGGCTGAATATTTTTCGTACCATTCATAGGGGATGGCATACATAAATGAAGTGTCCGGCATGGTCTGGTGCCAAGCAGTGTCCATAACGGCACAGTGGGGAACGTCCGGCAACACCTTTTGAGCTGCTTCAATACCCATAATGTTGGCAGGATTGTGGAGAGGGCCTAAGTCCTGTACCAAGCGGAACTGTTCCAATACTTCGGGAGTAACTACAACAGACTTGGTGAATTTGTCTCCTCCGTGCAAAACACGGTGACCTACAGCTTTAATAACTGACATATCGGAAATAACGCCTACGTCCTTGTCTGTAATGGTGCTGATAATCAGCTCGATAGCTTCTTTGTGAGTGGGACAAGCCTGCTCTTTAATGTATTCCTCTTTACCCTTTGCTTTGTGAGAAATAACAGAACCGCTTTGGGTTACCCGTTCTACTACGCCGGAAGCTAAAACGTCTTTTGCATCCCAGTCGTATACCTGATATTTTGCGGAAGAACTACCGCAGTTTAATGTTAAAATAATCATTCCAATCCTCTAAAAGTAGATAGTTTGTTTCATTATAAGATGAAAACTTAAAGTTGTGAAGTCTCTTTTTTAGAGAAAGTAAAGATTTTGCGGGAAGGAAATTTTTAAAATAATCAGAAATTTATCTTGACAAAAAAGACCGGGGAGGGGGGTATAATTCGTGACAGTTATTATTCTTAGGAGAGCGTATGAAAAAGTATCTTACACTGTTGTTTTTGGTGTGTGCCGTAGCACTGACTTTTACGGGATGCGGTAATTCTTTGAGTGACTCTATATCATTAGACTACAAGGTTGAAAGTTCTGGTAGCGGTAGTGCAGAGTTGGATGGAACAAAGTGGGAGGCTACGTATAAACAAGAAACATATACACTCTCCTTTACACAGAACACATGGGAATGCGAATCTAAATCAGGAGAAATTCAAGATGGACGGTATACAGTTGAAGATAAGGCTGGAAGTAGTGGTACTATAAAATATATAGATTTTGGTAAACCTGTAATACCTGGTGTACAAGAAACAAAAGCTATGTGGGCCTTTTCTTCTATCATTTTTGATAGTTCTCTGGTTTCATTTACCAAGATCGGTATCTAGTTTTTTATATTTTAAGGAGCTTTACAATGAAAAAAATACTATATAGTATAGTTGCCCTGATGTTTGTGGGCAGTGTGGCTTTTGCCGGTATAACAGTTGCCGGTCAAGGCAGTGTGAAATTTAACCTTCTGAAAGGTGTAAAAGTCGGAACCGACGAAAAAGGTGAGAATCGGGGACAAATTACTCTTTTTGATGATTGGGATTTATCCGACAACGATGTTTGGATTATTGGTGAAACGGCAAACGGTATCGCCGGTGGTCAAATAAATCTTTCATTACTTAGTGATGCTTATTCAATAATAATGCAGTACACTGAGCCAAATTGGGTTCCAGATACGGAATATGACAGAGTTATAAATGCAATTGGACTCCCAATTATGATTGGTGACTGGGATGTATGGGTAAAGCCCTTTGATTTTATGACCATCAAAGCTCTGAACTACGGTGTCCGCAGTATGGATAGATATGTCGATATCATCAGTGAATTGAAAGACGGCTATGGTGTGCTGAGAGTCGGACGTTTTAATACTGAGGGAGATATTCTTTCAGGTGGAGGAAAATGGGAAAATCCATTGTCTTCCTCGCCAGCAAGTCTAGATGAGTTGCTGAATTTCACTATTGAAGGTTCTGACGCAGATAAATTAAGTGGTTTTATCCTTGATATGAATTTTGACGTTGTTCAAGTCGAATTAGGGTTAAGTGCATCTGAAGCAGATGGATATAGTAAATGGTATGCCCCTGTTATGCTGTTTGCTGACGATAAATCCAGCTTTAATATGGGGGCCCGTGTTACATTCCCGGTAGCAGATATCTTAAAGGGATCTGTACTATATAAGACGGACATTGATACAAAAAAAGTAGGTTTGAATATTTCTCGTAATGTAATCGGAGCTTATGTAGATATTTATGCTATAGAGAACTTGAATTTGGTAGTAGGTTTTACCGGTGATTATATTTCTTCAAAGAATAAAACAACAGAGAAGACATCTGATGTTGGTGCCTGGAGTATGAATGGTATAGATCTCCGTGCCCAGTATAATATGGACAAGATGGGGTTTGCAGCACATCAGAATTTTACATTCGGTTCCACTAAAGAATTCGTCTCCGATAAAACCTATACAGGCCCTTATTTTGCAATGAAAACAAAGCTAGGCTTTTTGTATAAAATTACAGATAGTCTAGATGCTGTAGTTGAGGCTTCCAATACTTATGCAAAATTCGGTACCCGAGACGATGAGTATAATACTATGGATACAATGGTAATTTATCCCCGTGTTGCATTTGAATTGGTTCCCGGTGTTGAACTTAATGCCGGTCTCAAAGGAACTTTCGATCTTTCTATAAAACGTGTTCAGCGTTCTGTAACAGAGACTGCAAACTTTAAACGGAGCATATTCGAAGTTCCGCTTTCTATGAAAGTTTCATTTAATTAATTCTTCCTGTGTGGGGCTGTTCTGTAAGGGGCAGCCCTTTTTTTGGTATCTAAGACTACTTAACGCCACCAAATCGCTATCACCCGTCTAGCTGTTCTTTCAAAACAAGTTACACGTTCAATTCAACTTTTCGAAACACGCCCTTATTCCAAGCCCTGTCCTTTCGAGGGACGAATATCCCGAGAAATCTTTACGCCAGGTGTCTTCGTTTCAGTCGATACGACAGAGCCTATCATTCCAAAAACGAAGTTTCGAGAAATCTTGCCCGGTAAAGCTATTGTGATTCAGTGTTTGCAACACCACCTCAAAAGTGCTCGGGTCGATAATAAATCATGAATGCACGCAAAACAAAACAAAGCCAAATCGAAAAAATCATGTATACGCTGTTTTCTGCCGACCTACAGGCGGAAGATGCAGAAAAAATCCTGCATATTTTAGAGTACAAAAAACTGCTTCCCCTTGTTCAAACAGACAAGGGGCCCACACTGGCAGATTTTTTGACGGAATTTTGGGATTGGGAAAAATCACCCTATGTAAAAGAAAAACTTCTTCATCAACATGGCATCCACCAACGATATGTGCGCCGATGTGCCGGGGCTGTTCGTGGCCATTGGATACCCTGGTTTGGTACAGAACTATTGATGTCTGAGTTGAACCGGGGAATGATACAAAACTTTATTTTGTCCTTTTTGTCCCATCCCACAGTATTGTCTGCTGCCGGCAGAAACGACGTTATCCGTAGCGGTACCGTTCCCTTGAAATGGGCATTTTTGCAAGGTTATATAGACCACGACGTAACATCCGGTTTGCGGTATTTTGGTGGAGACAAACCCAAAGTTACGGTTTTGGACAAGCAGACGGCTGAAACAGTGTTCTCACATCCTTGGCATCACAAAAAAGCTATGATAGCAAATAAACTTGCCATGTTGACGGGACTCCGTTCCGGAGAGATTCAGGCTTTACGGGGCAAAGACATCGGAGAAGATTGCATTTATGTTCGCCATAGTTGGAATATTTTTGATAACTTGAAAGTTCCCAAAAACGGCGAGGAGCGAATTGTATACCTTCCTTTCCCGCAGTTTCTTTCCGAATTAAAGCGGATGGCAGGTGGTGACGATTTTTTTGTGTTTCACAATAAGATTCCCACCCGTCCCATGGATCCCAAGTGTTGGTTGCGGGAACTCCGCAAAGAATTGGAAAAACTAGGGGTGGATAATCAGATTATTAAAACTATACATTTTCACAGTTGGCGACACTATTTTACTGTTCATATGAAAAAGAGTGGTTTCCTTGAAAAAGAGTTGCTACAAAAAATAACGGGACATAAAACTTTGTCCATGATGGAATACTACGCTGACCATGCTTTGGATAAAGATGCAGAAAAAATAAAAAAAGCTTCATATTGTTTATTTTCGTCTTTAATGAATGTTTAATTTTATATATTAAAATAAATTATATTTACTAGAAATTCCTTCACACTGATAAAGTAAAGGAACAAGAAAGACAAAGGTTACACTTGTCTTTTTTGTCTTAAAAAAATTCAGGAGGAATTTTCACATGAAAAAAGCACTTAGCGTGTTCCTTATGTTGGCACTGGTA
>JAHLFV010000048.1 GCA_018883625.1 Candidatus Treponema excrementipullorum | reverse complement strand
GTAAATTTTCCGTTTAATTCATATTGGGCTATCCATTGCCTTATAAGGCTACGGGGAATACCATACTTCCTTTGCAGCACACGGGCCCCGTAATGCTTTATTTTATGCTCAAGTACTATTTGCTTTTTCAATTCCTCTGTGTATTTGGACATTAAAAATGCACCTCCTAAAATTGAACTTTTTTTGTCCAACTTTAGGGGTGCACTTCATTTTAGGAGGTGCATTTTTTTTGTGGAAAACTTTACTTCTTTAAGGTTGCAATAAACCGCAAAAAGGCTTCTTTGCCTTCCGGGGTTCGTTTATAAACGCCGGCATGGGTTAAAACCTGGGCAAAAACTTTTCCGATTTCATCTTTCAATACCTGATGGACGTTTTCGGGAGTGCATCGAGAAATAAATTCTTCTGCCCAGTCAGCATGTTTTTCCAAAGCTGGGTTACTGCGTATGTCCTTCTTTTCGATAATGTACTGAGCCAGTAAATCCATCTCTGTGCGCAAACGGGGAGGTAAGATAGCCAATCCCATTACTTCGATCAGGCCGATATTTTCTTTTTTGATGTGGTGCAATTCCTGATGAGGATGATACACACCCATAGGATGCTCATCTGTTGTAATATTGTTGCGGAGAGCCAAGTCCATTTCATACATTCCGTCTCTGTAACGGGCAATGGGAGAAATGGTATTATGAGGAGTTCCCTCTGTCTCTGCAAAAATAAATGCATCTTCGTCGGTGTATCCTCTCCACTTTGTAAGGATAAAGTCTGCCACATCCACCAAAACGTCGGGATTGCTGTGCCGGATTCGTATGACAGAAAGGGGCCACTTGATAATCCCGGCTTCAACATCGGGATAATCCGGTAATGTAAAGGGAGTTTCTGTTTCAGCTCGAGCCATGGGGAATTGGTAGTTACCTCCTTGGAAGTGCTCGTGGGAGAGGATAGAACCTCCTACTATGGGTAAGTCTGCATTGGAGCCTACCATATAGTGGGGAAACTGCTTTACAAAGTCCAAAAGTTTTGCAAAAGCGTCCCTGTTAATGACCATGGGAACGTGTTTTTTATTCAGCAAAATACAATGTTCGTTGTAGTAGACGTAAGGTGAGTACTGGAATCCCCATTCTTCACCTAAAATCGTCACGGGAATAATGCGGTGAGTACTGCGGGCAGGGTGATTAACACGTCCTGCATATCCTTCGTTTTCGATACAAAGTTGGCATTTAGGATAGCCGCCTTGAGGTTTTAGTTTTGCGGCAGCAATCGCTTTGGGGTCTTTTTCCGGTTTTGACAAATTTATGGTAATGTCAATGTCGCCGTATTCTGTCTTTGTTGTCCACTTAATATCCTTACTGATTCTGTATCGGCGGATGTAGTCTGTATTTTGGGAGAAATCGTAAAACCAATCGGTAGCTTCTTTGGGAGATTTTGCATACAATTCCCGGAATTTTTTGCTTACTTGAGAAGGTGGCGGCGTGAGGCAAGCCATAATTTTTGTATCCAGAATATCTCGATACTCAACGGTGTTTTCTTCTAGAAACCCCTGGGCTTTTGCCCATTCCAGCATATCAGAGAGTATCTGTTGTAGATTGTACGTTTCCCGTTTCTGCGTTACATGATTTGTAGGAATCGCTCTGTCATCTCCGTCCAAATTAAAAAGAGCAAACAGTCTATTAACAGAATAAATCATGTCTTCTTTGTCTATCAGCCCTGTATCCAAACCATAGCTGACAAGTTCGTTGATCAAATCGTAAATCATATTAGTTATCCTCTTTCAAGGGGCCGGCACCGTTTCCTGTAGAGCATTCAAAGAATGTGGCTTCGTACCCGATTTTTTCTTTGTAGGCTTTACCCACTGTTTGGATAAAGTCTTTTATGCAATCCTTGTGGAGAAGAGCGATACCGCATCCTCCAAAGCCGGCGCCGGTTACTCGGGCTCCCAAGCAACCTTTTATTTTGTTTGCTTCTATGTGCAAGGTATCCAACTCGATTCCTGTTGTTTCATAATCTGTTTGCAAAGATTCATGGGATTGATTCATAAGTTTGCCCAGTTCTTCCAAGTTTCCGGCTTTCAAAGCTTCTGCGGCTTTGTAGACACGGCGGTTTTCCGTAAGGCAGTGTCTCATGCGGCGGAAGATAACGTCGGAGGCGCCGGCTTCTTTCAGAATATCCAAGTGCTCGTCTGTCATGGCACAGGGATTGGGAACTGTTTCCATACCTTTTGATTCCAGTGCCTTGTTCAGCAGTGAAAGACCTTCTTTACACTCCGCGACCCGTTCGTTGTATTTGGAATCACTGAGTTGTCGTTTTTTGTTGGTATTCATAACCAAGAATCGGTAATCACCTAAGTGAAGGGGAACATACTCATAGTCTAAGGTGGCACAGTCTAACAGAACAGCTGCTTCTTTTTTACCTGTTGCAATGATAAACTGATCCATAATGCCACACTGTACGTTCATAAATCGATGTTCTGTTTCTTGACCGATGAGAGCGTTTTCTACCGGCGTTAAATTGCAGTTATATAAACCGTTCATGGCTGCGATAAAGCAACATTCCAATGCGGAGGAAGAAGAAACGCCACCTCCATCGGGTATACAACTGAAAAACAGGGCATCGAAACCTGTGGTTAATGCAAAACCTTTGTCTTTCAAAATAGTGATTATGCCATTAAGATAATTGCAGTAATCGTTTTCCTTTTTGTAAGAAAAGTTATCTGTGATGTTAAAGGTAAATTTCCCCGGGAAACGGATATCGTCATAATTGATAATGGTATCCGGGCGTTTTCTGATAGCTAAAAATATATATTTATCGATAGCGGCTGGGAAAACTTTTCCACCGTTGTAATCGATATGTTCTCCGATTATATTTATTCTGGCAGGAGCTGAGTAAAATTGAATAGGCTCTGTTGAAGATCCGTAAAGTTCCAAAAAGTGTTTTTCCAACTCACATTTTAACTGTGCAATGTTGTTTGCTGCATATTCAGTAAGATTTGAGTAATCTTGCTGCATAACTGCCTCCTCATAAAAATATCTATGTAAACTCAAAAGAGCTTAACTCCACATTAAATTATACTCGCTGAAATTTTCCGGTAAGAGAATATCAATGGGTATCTGTATTTTGCCTCTCCACTCTTGGCCCAAGGCAAGGACTCGGTGTAGCTCCCGTATGCTGGTAATCCCTTGGATTTCCGGTCTCTGAGAGATTATACAATCGATACTGCCGTCTTCCAAACCTAAACGGTTTTCTGCCTGCAAATCATATCCAATAAGAGTGACCTCTGTTTTTCTACCGGTGTAACTGAGAAATTGACTTACGATAAACGTTTCTGTTTGAGTGACAAATATCCCGGAAATATCGGGATGGAGAGAAAAAAGTTCCTCCAAAAAAGAAAAGACACTTTCTGCGTTTTGATACGGACAAACAGCATCAATGACTTTTATTTGAGAATCTGATTTAAAGTAATCCTGAAATCCCCGAGCTCTTTCTTGAAGGTTGTATGCAGACTTGTACATGCGCATAACGGCAAAAGTTCCTGTACTTCTGATAAGTTTCATAATACGGGCTGCCGTTTGTCCGCCTCTGTAGG
The DNA here is from genome assembly GCA_018883625.1 of Candidatus Treponema excrementipullorum. Classification (GTDB taxonomy): domain Bacteria; phylum Spirochaetota; class Spirochaetia; order Treponematales; family Treponemataceae; genus Treponema_F; species Treponema_F excrementipullorum. The sequence goes on along the minus strand of JAHLFV010000048.1, from coordinate 6,615 downwards.
GGTTTTGAATAATTACCGATTGAGGAAAACCGATAGGCATGGGGGAATCGATAAAAACATAAGGAACTGCTATGACTGACAATAGTTTTACTACATCGTCAAATACCAAAGGAGCCAAAATCATTGCTTTTATATCGCTAACTTGAAGTAAGTCCAAGCCTTTTTCATATAAGTCTCCCGGTATAGAACGGTCAAAGTACCGGAATTCCAATTCCATATTGAAGGGATAAATACTTTGAATTCCTTCTAAAAAACCAGAATGTACTAATTTCCAATATCCAGCACCGGAATCCAAATACGGAATGAGAATACCGATTTTGAAAGAATCCCCTTTTTTTAACTGTTGTGCAAAATGATTTGGTTTGTAATTTGATTCATCGATAACTGATTGGATCTTTTGTCGTGTTTGTTCGGCAACATGACCACGGTTATGAAGAACTCTGTCAACCGTTCCGATAGAAACGCCTGCTTTTCGAGCTATTTCTGCTATGGTCATACTTCCTCCGATACCGCCTGTTAACGTACACATAATATATCAGAAATGAGGATAATTCAAGAGATTTTTGTTCTTGTTGAAAAAATATTATAATGTATAGTATAATCGGTAAGAAGTGTATTGTTTTCGGTAAAGTTTTTTTTAACCGTTAGGTTTTGTAGGCTGTTTGTTTGAAGCAGAGCATGCTTTTCATCCTGTGGAGACTAAATGATTTTTAAGTTGGCACTAAAAAATATTCTTGCCAGAAAAAGTTCCGTTGTTATTGTTTTGTTTATGACGTTGGTTGCTACCTTACTCATTGTAGCTAACGCTGTTTTTGACAGTACAGAAAAGGGGGTGGAGAGCAGTTTTGTTCAAAGTTTTACGGGAGATTTCATTATCCGCCCCATTTCAGATGTTCCTTTAAGTTTATTTGGTGATGAAACCCCGGTGACAGGAGAATTAACGGAAATTGAGCGTCTAAGCCCATATGAAGATATTTTGCAAGTACTATCCGAAAATCCTGCTATCAAAAAGTTTACACCTCAAATAACCGGTATTTCTCTTTTGGAATTCGGAGATTACCGAGAGCCCATGTCTATTTTTGGTGTTAATGCTGATGCCTATTTGGACATAATGTCCGGTGTGACAGTGGAAGAGGGAAAGCCCTATAAAATGGGTGATAAGGGAATTATGATTTCCCGTCAGCAACAGGAACTTTTGGGAGCAGCCGTGGGGGACACCATTCAGTTTACCATCGTAGACGGGGTTTCTTTCAGAATCAGAGCTGTGCCTGTTACGGGAATTTACAGTTATCAAAATTATAATACAATTTTTGACAGATTTGTTTTGATAAATCCTGAAACGGTACGGGATATTATGGACATTACCGATACCGTTTCTTCCGGTATTGAAATCGATGAAAGTAAAACCAGTCTTTTGGACGGGGACTTAAATTTTGATGATTTATTTTTTACTTCTGACGAGGAGGGGGCTGTTTTTGAAGATAGTCAAGACAGTCTCTTGGAAACAGAGGAAGTTATAGCCGAAAATCCTGTATCTGATTCCACAACTTGGCATTTTCTTATTTGTGACGTAAAAGATTCTGAAGATGTTGCTTCCGTCATGAGAAGTTTGAACAGAACCTTCAAGAAAAACGGATGGCCGGTAGAAGCCGTGAACTGGCGTCATGCGGCAGGAAGTACAGCATTGTATCTGTATTGGATGCGCATAATTTTTAACATCGGTATTTTGATTATTGTGGCTGCCGGATTTATTATGGTCAACAATACCTTGGTGGTAAGCGTACTAAACAGAAGCAGAGAGATCGGAACTATGCGGGCTTTGGGGGCTACCCGTTCTTTTGTTGCCCTTAATTGCATGATAGAAAACTTGATTTTAGCTTTTATATCAGGATTTTGCGGTTGTTTGCTAGGAGTGGTTGTTACAAGAGCAATAACAAAAGCTGAAATTACGTTTACCAATGATTTTTTAATACAGCTTTTTGGCGGTGAGGCGTTGGTAACAGCGGTAACTGCTTCAAATATGTTGTGGATCATGTTTTTAATGTTTTGTTTGGGTATTTTAGGATGGATTTATCCGGTAATCACAACCCTTAAGGTGCAACCTATAGAAGCTATTCAGGGGACAAAATGATGAATACACTGAAAATGGGGTTTCGTTCGGTATTATACAGAAAAAAGCAGTATCTTTCTCTTTTTGGGGTGTGTATAGTAGGTGTCGGCTTTTCTCTTTTTATTCTTTTTCTTGTGGCCGGCATGTTGGATGCTTTGGAATCAAAAGCAAAAAATTATTACGGCGGAGATTTAAATTTTATAGGTGGAACATGGAGTCTCTCCATTGACAATATTGAAGATGTGATTACCGATTTACAATCTTGCTTTCCGGAGGGGACGGTTATTACACCCCGGTTTGACTTTGATGCCGAGTATTCATCCTTTTATTTTGAAGGGGTGGAGGTTAGACAGAGGGTCATAAAAGGATGTGACTTTGAACGGGAAAAAGCTCTTTTTTCCAATTTGAACTACGTGGAAGGCAATGCGGATAATATGGCCGATTCTACGGGTGTTTTGATTTCCATGCCTATTGCTCAAAAACTGGGGGTACATGTTAACGACTCTATAACTTTTTTGCTTAAAACTTCCCGAGGATATACAAACACTGTTACTCTTCAAGTACAGGGTATTTTTAAAGACTCAAGTCTTTTTGGCATGTACACTTCCTATATGGACATAAATACTCTGAGATCTGCTTATGATGTTCCGGCACATTGGGGAAATAGGATATGTATCACATTGCCTAATGACAAAAAAGACAGTTTTGATATTGCGGATGCACAAAGTAAACTGGAAGAGAAATTTACTATGTTTCCCCTTGTGGAAGACAAACAGCAATTTTACGATAAATTGGGATTTTCGGAACCTACGTATGCGTTGATTGCTTTGTATGCTAACCTAGAAGACTTAAAAATCATCCTTGATGCTATGAATTTAATTACTGTTTTTATAATTGTAATTCTTCTGATCATAGTTATTGTGGGAATCAGTACTACATACCGTGTCATTGTCATGAAACGAATAAATGAAATAGGAATTTACAAGGCAATCGGCATGCAAAAAAGACGGATATATGCCGTTCTTTTGTCGGAGATTTGTGTATTATTGGCTATAGGGTTTTGTGGCGGTGTTTTTTTGTCTTTCCTGCTTTCCTGGTTTGTACGGTTATTTAACTTGTCCTTTATTCCTGCGTTTGATATTTTTCTTGTAAACGGTGTATTGCTTACCATCCCATCTTTGAAAGTGATGCTCGCAATCGGGTTAATTCTTTTTGTAACGACACTTATAGCTGTTTTGTTTTCTATCAGAAAATCTGTCAGTGTTACACCTGTTGTTGCACTGGGTACTACGGAGTAAAAAATGAGAAAAACTGTGAAAAAAATTATTTTTGCTAACCTGTTTGCTTTTATCGGAATTTTGGGCGTTGTCAATGCTCAGATAACTTCTTCAGAGGCAGATGCACTACTGAAATTGGCAGAAGAGAAAACTGCTTTTTATGAGACTGATTTTTCCGGTAAATATACCGTTGTTCAGGAAAAGCCCGGTGAAGGAAAAAGCATTACGGAAGCAATAATGTATAGGCGGGACAGAACCAATCAATGGACAATATTGGTAACAGGTCCTCAGTCAGAAAAGGGCAAGGGATATTTGCAAACAGATAATAATATTTGGTTTTACGATCCTGCTGATAAACGATTTACTTTTACCAGTGCAAAGGATAAATTCCAAAATACCAATGCAAATAACTCGGATTTTGCACCCCAACATTATTATCGGGATTACAAAATAGAGTCCTTCAAAGAGGTTACCTTGGGTGCTTATGATTGTATTTTGTACACTCTTACAGCTAAAGTTGATAGTGTTGATTATCCTGTGTTGCGTCTGTGGGTCACAAAAGACGACGGACTTGTAAGAAAAAAAGAAGACTACAGCCTGTCAAAACAGTTGTTAAGAACAACTATGGTTCCTTCTTACCAGTTGGTAACAGCTAATGGCGGAAAGCAGTATGCTATTCCGAAAAGTATGCTGATAGTAGATAACTTACGGGGAAAACGTATCGGTGACAAAATGCAGTATGAGCGAACACAAATCACCATTACCAATGTTTCCTTTGATGCCGTTGATAATATAGTATATACAAAACCCTATTTGGAAATGATGAGTAAATAGCATGAAAAAATTATCTCTTCTCCTTTTCTGTATTTTTGAAATGTTTTTTTTGCCTGTTTGGGGGGAAGAGGTGGATTTTGCGGAAGTGACGCAAGGTTCCGAGACTAATTCCGGGACAGATTCTTTTGCAGATTCCGGTGAGGTGGAGACTTTCTTTGAGTCTGATTTTGATGACAGCTTTGATGACCTTTTTAGTTCTGCAGAAGATGAGGTTGTGGAAAATCAGACAATTCCTACAACACAAGAAACTGATGCGACACAGCCTGCTCCGACCAACATGTTTTATGTACCGTTAAAATTTACCGGATCTGCAGAGATAGATGTAGGTTTGGGAAACGTTTGGGATGCTACCGGGTATCACTTTGTTCCCGGCTTTGAATTTTCCAATACATTGTCTTTTGCAGCCCGGATCAGTAAAAACTTGGGAATTCAGGGGTCTTTTGATATGAGCCTTCCTAAATTTTCCTTTACGGTTTCTGAATTATATTTTGACTATCTGATTTTTGACCGTCTTTATCTTTTTGGGGGAAAACGGGAAATTACCTGGGGATATCCCCGTTTATTTTCTGCCAATATTCTGGAAGACGCAGTCAACAATATTGTTTTGAGTCTTGATCTTCCTGTTTGGACAGGATCGTTTTCCGCCGTGTTTTTGTATCCGCCGGATAAATTTGACAGTATGAATGTCGGTTCAATGTCAGTTGTGGGGGCAGCTGAATTTGTCATATTCGATACGGCTATCAAGTTGTTTGGAAGAAAAAATCCCTCTCTGGAAAGTTACGATAATCCGGAAAAATATGTGGGACATATTGGGGGACTGGAAGTAAAACGTAGTTTTTGGGGTGTAGATACTTATATACAAACACTTTTTGTAACAAAAGATTTATCTCAGCTCAATAACAACAACGGATACCAAAAAGTAAATACTGTATTCGGTTTTTATAAGTGGTGGGAAACAACCCCGAAAGTTGGATTTAATGTAGAATATCAGCATACATATACACCCCACGAAGAGTTGGTGCAAAGTCACAGAGTGTCATTTGCCGGTGGGGTAAGTCGTTTGGGAAAAAACAGAAACACAAAAATCGGAATAGAGTGGAATCACCTGTTTGTAAAAAACGAAGGAGATGTGACCTTGGCCTGTGTAGTAAACGGTTTATTTCCCCATGCAGAGTGGCAATCGGGTCTGGAAATACTCTACGGTGGTGCTCATTCCAAACAGCCTAAAATTACCTTGGGAACTGGCTTAAAAATCAAATTTGATTACTGATTCCACGGGGTTAGAGAATAATGCCGTCCTTGATTTTTATTACGTGGTTTGCCATTTCCACGATTTTTGAATCATGGGTAGAAAAAATAAAAGTGGTGTTCAATTCCTTGTTTAATTTTTGCATTAACTCCAAAATTTGATCTCCCGTTTTGGAGTCCAAATTGGCTGTAGGTTCGTCTGCCAGTATAATAGGAGCCTTTGTGACTAATGCTCGGGCAATAGCTGTTCGTTGGCGTTGACCGCCACTTAACTCTGCCGGTTTATGGGTTTTCCAATCGGTGAGCCCTGTCATTTCGAGCAAAAAGCTTATCCATTCAGATTGTTCTTTTTTGGACAGGGTATCCGTGGTAGGTGATTTTCCTAAGTGAAGCGGCAATTCAATGTTTTCCCACACGTTTAGAACGGGAACCAAGTTAAAGGTTTGGAAGATAAATCCCAACTGACTTCTTCGTAAGTCTGTCAATTGAGCATCGACCCGGGAAGGAATTTTTGCTTTTACGCCTAAAGTAATATTTTTATAAATATCGTTACCGTTGATAATAAGAGTACCTGATGTGGGTAAATCTGTCAGTCCGATTATGTTAAGCAAAGTTGATTTTCCAGAACCGGAAGGTCCAGAAATAGCAGCGAATTCCCCCTGTTGGATGGAAAAAGATGCATTTTTTACGGCATTAACCTGTACATTATCCATTTGATACACTTTACTGATATTTGAAAGTTCAACGATACCCATGAGACCAGTATACATGATTATGTTTATCCTGTCATTATGACAGAGGTATCCTTACGGGAAAAGATGCAGAATATGAGGTCATTACCAGAGAATTTTTTGTAGAGTTATTTTTATTGATAAAGAGAGTTCTGGTACTGCCGGAAAGGCTCTTTTAGAACTAATAAAATGGCTGTACATGGTAACGCTACACAGGTATACTGGCACCATGAAAGAAAAAATAGAGTCATCTCCCATTCGGCAAGAGGAACAACGGGTTATTTTTTTTGCAGCACTATGTCTTTTTTTGTCTGTAGTGGAATATGCCATTCCAAAACCTCTTCCCTTTCTTCGTTTGGGACTTGCCAATCTGCCGGTTTTACTTTCATTTCCCAAGTTGAGGAAGAAAAATATT
>JAHLFV010000047.1 GCA_018883625.1 Candidatus Treponema excrementipullorum | reverse complement strand
TCTTCATCCCCCTGGGTAGCATTGACTTCAAGGATACCCTTAAAAAGATTGTACGCCTGCAATATCTGTTTTTTATCTGTTTCCAACTGCAACGCAGTGGCAGAATGTTCTGAATAATACAAATCCGGATTGAGAAGTATTCTGTATTCCCGCTCTATTTTCTGATGATAGAGTTTTTCCTGTTTTTTTTCAATTCGACTGACACTTTTTTCCCGCTGAGTATTCAAAAAAACGGGAGGTTCCTGTTCAGAGTTTTTGAATTTTTCAAACTGTTCTTCAAAGGCGTTGACAGCACCTCCCAAAGTTTTTTCTTCCATAATTTGCCCCTAGATTTCCGTGGCAACGGAACACACAATTCCCTTACATACCGCTACTAAATCTTCGGCATTCAGGCACAATTGCATCCCCCGAACACCGGCACTGACATATACTTTTTCCTGCAAAATTATGGATTCGTCAAAAAAAGTACGGAAAGAACGCTTCATCCCCAAAGGAGAACAGCCTCCCCTCACATAACCCGTTAAGGCATTAAGTTTATCCTGTTTCACCGGTTCAATATCCTTTGCTCCGGCAACAGTTCGGGCCTTTTTTAAATTGACTTCCAACGCTGCCGGAACACAAAATACGCAAATTTCCCCGGAATCTGTTTTCATAACAATGGTTTTGAAAACGGCCTCTGGGTCTACCCCCAGCTTTTCGGCAGTATGAACCGCAGCCCCTTTTTCCAACTCATGTTCTCCGTCGTCATCATAAGATAAAACCGAATAATCAATATGGGCAGATTCCAGAATCCGCATAGCATTTGTTTTTTTACCTACAGACTTGCTACTCATGGTTTGTATAATAATGGGCACTTTTATTTTAATCAATGACGATTTTTTGAGATTATACAAAAGTTTTTTGGGGAAATTTTCAAAACTAAAGCGGAAGACTGTTATTTACTTTGAATATGTGGTACACTGTATCTGTTATTATTATCTCATACTGCAAGGAATTTATATGTATATTACCTGTCTTGATTTGGAAGGTGTTCTTGTTCCCGAAATCTGGATTGCATTTGCAGAAGAAAGGGGTATTCCCGAATTACGTCTTACCACTCGGGATATTTCCGACTACGACATTTTAATGAAAAAACGCCTTGATATTTTAGCTCAGCATAATCTGGGATTACAAGAGATACAGAATACTATCAGTGCCATAGATCCTCTTCCCGGTGCCAAGGAGTTTTTAGATCAACTGAGGCAGATAACTCAAGTTATTATACTTTCCGATACCTTTACTCAGTTTGCTGCTCCTTTGATGAAAAAACTGGGAATGCCCACTATTTTTTGCAATGAGTTGATTGTGTCTCCGGAAGGAAAAATCACCGACTACAAATTGCGACAAGCAAACGGTAAATATCATGCCGTGAAAGCTCTCCAGTCCATAGGTTTTAATACCATAGCATCGGGAGACTCTTTTAACGATTTAGCCATGATACAGGCTTCCCAAGCAGGATTTTTGTTCCGTGCCCCGGAACACATTATAAAAGATAATCCTCAGGTGCAGGCTTTTACGGAGTACGATGATTTGCTTGCGGCCATAAAAAAAGTAGTATTGTAGAGCATCGCATATTCTACAATATCGACACACTGCGGAGCCGGCTTTTAAATACCGGCACCACAATTATACCATAACACAGAGAGGTTTATATGAAACAATTAGTTCCCGGACAGGAAATAGAAGCCGAGGTTATCGCCGTTACCGACGATTGTATTTTTATTGATTTGAACGCAAAAAGCGAAGGCATTGTAGATAAAGCAGACTTCACCGACGAAAACGGAACTTGTTCCGTAACAGTAGGACAAAAAATCAAAGTATTTTTTGTAGGCGATAAAAAAGGCGAAATGACTTTTACTGCCAAAATCAGCGGAGAAGATGCCAACAAAGATATGTTAGAACAGGCGTGGCAACAAGGGATACCGGTAGAGGGCCATGTAGAAAAAGAGATAAAAGGCGGTTTTGAAGTAAAAGTCGGTACTGCCAGAGCTTTTTGTCCCTATTCCCAAATGGGTTTCCGACAGAAAGAGGCCCCCGCTTTTTACGTAGGTAAAAATCTGACTTTCCGTATCCAAGAATACAAAGAAGACGGCAAAAATATACTTCTTTCCAACAGAGTTATTGAAGAAGAAAAATATCAGGAGCATCTTTCTTCCATAAAGGATATTCTGGCAGTGGGAAACACTGTAACAGGAACGGTGGAATCATTGCAAAGTTACGGTGCCTTTGTAAATGTTGCAGGCTTTAGAGCATTACTGCCTATTTCGGAAATAAGCAGAGGACGAGTGGAAGATATTGCCTCTGTGCTCTCTCCCGGACAGGAGATTACTGCTCAGGTTATCTCAGCAGACTGGCAACGGGAACGGGTTTCTTTAAGTCTAAAAAATCTTACGGCAGACCCTTGGGATTCTGTACAGGAGAAGTATCCCGTAGACTCAAAACATACAGGGACAATTTCCAGAGTAGCAGACTTTGGTTTATTTGTTACTTTGGAGCCGGGAATTGATGGGCTTGTTCACATTTCTGCCTTGGAAAACGAAAACAGAAACACCAATTTGCGGGTCAAATACAAGACGGGAACCAAAATGGACGTTACTGTTATCAGTCTTGACCCTAAACAGCGCAGATTGGGATTGTGTCCCACTTCATCTACAGAGCAGGACACATCTGCCCGAATCTATTTGGATAACCAAGACGATTCTGACACATATAATCCTTTTGCTGCTTTGTTAAAGAAAAAATAATTGTTTTACCGAGGACTCATTGATTCTATGCAATGGCAGATTTGTACAGATTTTTAACTCACAGTAAAACTACAGGCATGAGTGGATCTGTAACGGTTTGAGGAAAATCAAAGACTGTACCAAGTGGTAAAATATCTCCCCTTGATACAGTCGCAAATACCGGGAAGCCCCGGCTTTTTAAGTAACTGCCCCTTGCCTTTACCTAACGTGCATGATACACTTCCACCATGAAATATGTAGTTTATTTTTGTACGGCAATTTTTTCTGTTTTTCTGATTGCAGGTTGTAAAACAGCCCCAAAAGAAATCCCGGAGGATTTAAGTTCTCAAGAACTGATCCATTTGGCACAAACCAGCTATGATGATGGAAATGTAAAAGCTGCCATGGCTTACTATGAAGCTATTATTATCAGATACGGTGATGATATGTCCACTTTAGTAGAAGCCGAGTATGAAATCGCTCATCTGAAAGTAAAAAAAGAACAGTGGCAGGAAGCAATTCCCGATTTACAAAGAATTCTCTCTTACTATGAAAACGATATGACGGGAACCTTACCCCCGGCTTTTAAGAAATTGGCCCAAAATGACTGGAAAAAAATACCGGAAAACGAATTGGTAAAAGCAGGTGTTATACAGGCTACAGAATAACAGCCTGTATAACCTTCTTGCAACGATTTATCGTTTAGTAGGTATTATAATTGCATCCACATGTACATCCCCAGCGACGGCTGTTTCCACAACCATGTCTCGGGTTATTTTTTTATCTCCCCAAGGTTCTTCGTGGGGTTCCGCATCTCCGGCCAATATAATCCGTTTTTGCTCCACCTGACCCCAATCGTAGTATTCCAAAGCTCCGTAAATGGCTTCATAAACAGCCTCCGGAGTATCTCCGCCCTCATTCCCTACAATGGAAACCTGCATCAGTTCATCTTCAAAAACATCCAAATCCTCTGTAAAGGGATTGATTTTGATGGGTAAGCCGTCATACTCGTAATCGTCTACATAGTCTCTGTACAACAACAAACCGACTTCCAAAAATATAAAATCCTTTGTGGCTTCCCTTAACGCAGGCACTAATTTTTCCTGCAATGCAGTCATATCGTCTTTCATGCTTCCCGTTGTATCTATCGCAAAGACAATTTTCGCTGTTTTACTTGGATCCAATTCGTTGACTACACTGATAATATCATCGGTCACAGAAGAAGATCCCTCTGAAACAACAAAGAGTCCGTCAGTTTCCTCTGCCAAAGTATAAAAATTGCTGACAGCCTTTTGATTAAAATCCCGGGCGACCTTTGATGCTACTTCCTCAGGAATATCTTTTTTTACCGGTGGTTTAGGAGCCAAAGCTATTTGGAAAGGATTATCCTTAAACCCCTCAGCGTAATCTCCATATAAAGCTCCAAAGCTACGGATATTGATATATGTTCCTTCTTGTACTTCCACTATTTCATGTCTGCTCCACGGATACCCGTATTCCATTTCCAAAGGAATAAAAAGACAAAAAGCTTCACCGAATTTCGTATCTGCTTCAGGTGTGGAGTCGATAATACTGTATTTGCCATATTCAGAGGTCAATGGTTTTCCGTCTAACATGCGGATCTCATCGCCGTTAACAGGATTCCAAGATCGAGCTCTGTAAGCATAGTTCGTCACTTCTCCGATTTCGTCTTGAGTCGTTTCTGTCAACATTACAGAATTTATGTCCGGCTTTTTTCGGATAAACAGATTATATCCTATGACATTCTTTCCTCCTTCTGCATACACACTTTCCAAACGTAAATCTTCTGCGGTAATAGTCAAATCCTGAGCAAAACCCAAACCGATAAAACTTATACATAGAGTGAAAACCAATGCTAACTTCTTCATACTAGTATTTTCGGCCAAAACCCCATATTTTGAAGAAATATTTATTTGTAGCTCTTGTACATAAGTATACAAAATAGTAGTATACAGCATTATACAACATAATTTTCATAAGAAAAGGATAAAATGCTTAAACCGGAATTGTTGCAAAGTCTGAAAGACTATTCGGGGAAAAAATTTATTTCGGATGTATCTGCCGGCGTTATTGTTGGTGTAGTTGCCTTGCCACTGGCTATTGCTTTTGCTATAGCCAGCGGTGTAGAACCGTCACAGGGATTATATACTGCTATTATCGCCGGTTTTATTATCTCTGTGCTGGGAGGAAGCAAAGTTCAGATTGGAGGTCCTACCGGAGCCTTTGTTGTTATCGTGTACGGTATAGTACAGCAGTACGGAGTAAGTGGTTTAGCCTTAGCAACCATTATGGCAGGAATTATTCTTGTAGCCATGGGTGTTCTGAAAATGGGAATTTTGGTCAAGTTTATTCCATATATTATCATTACGGGATTTACTGCAGGAATAGCAGTGACAATTTTAACCACACAAATCGGAGATTTTTTTGGTTTGACCACCGGTCCCATGCCGGGAGATTTTGTGGGAAAAATACAAACCTATGCACGAACCTTTGGAACGATTAATTTTTATGCTTTAGGAGTAGCTTTGGTTTCTCTGGTGATTATTTTTGTATGGCCTAAAATCAACAAAAAAATTCCCGGCTCTTTAGTGGTTATTATCGTAGTGACCATTGCCAGCACCCTTTTAAAGCTACCGGTAGAAACCATCGGTTCACGGTACGGGGCCATTCCTTCCACATTGCCAGCTCCTCAATTACCGGCTTTCAGCTTGGAGCTTGTACAGGAACTTTTTCAGCCGGCCCTTTCCATAGCAATTCTTGCCGCCATAGAGTCTTTGCTCAGTGCAGTAGTTGCCGACGGAATGATCGGAGCAAAGCACGATTCAAACATGGAATTAATTGCTCAGGGTGCCGCCAACATTGTTTCTCCCCTATTTTGGGGTATTCCCGCTACAGGAGCTATTGCCAGAACTGCCACAAACATAAAAAACGGTGGTCGAAGCCCCGTGGCAGGCATAGTCCATGCAATTACACTTCTGTTGATCATGCTGATTTTCGGACGCCTCGTAGTCTACGTTCCCATGGCTGCCATGGCTGCAATCCTTGTTTCCGTAGCATGGAATATGGCAGGAATACCTGAAATCAAAGCTCTGTGTAAGGGACAAAAATCGGATATTACCGTTTTGATCTTAACATTCTTGTTAACTGTATTTATCGATTTGACAGTAGCCATTGAAGTGGGATTGCTTTTTGCAGCATTTTTCTTTATCAAAAAAATGATAGATTTGGCACAAGTCACCAATATCGTACCTAAAACTGTCGGTGAACAGGAAGGCTCCCTTGAAGAACAGATTCCTCCCAGAGTTTTTGTTTTTGAAATGAACGGTCCTTTATTCTTTGGAACAATACAAAAGTTTGAAGAAACCACCAGTATGATCAACCTTGATTATAAAGTTCTTATCATCAACATGAAAAATAATTTTTATTTAGATGCCGGCGGAGTACATTCTTTGGAACAACTGTATACCAAGTTAAAATCAAAAGGTATTGTCTTGATTTTGGCTAATTTAAATCCCCAGCCCTTCAAAGAAGCAATCAAAACAGGACTGATAATTAAAATAGGCAATGAAAATGTCTACACCGACTTTAAAGAAGCTTTAATCAGAGCAAAGGAAATCATCGGAAAAAAACACTCAAAATTGATATTTTAGATATTTATCCCCATAAAATTTATATTGACAACTGATTTGAATAGATTTAAAATGTACTTTACCGAAAAAAATGGACTTTTTTATGGAAGAGCAAAGCTCTTTAAGAGTAGGGCTCTAAGAACAAGGTTCTTTAAGAACAAGGTTCTTTAAGAACAGAGATCTTTGATCAGGGCTCTTAGAGCAAGGCTCTTGCTATAAAATTCTACTCGGCGAAACTTATCTAAGGAGAAGGTTATGAAAAAATTGATGGGGATCTTACTCATTCTTTTAGTTGGATCTATGATGTTTATCGGTTGTTCAAAAGACACAGCACAGGAAGTATATTTTTTGAACTTTAAGCCGGAAATTGCAGAGGTATATGAAACAAAGGTTGCTCCTGCATTTGAAAAAGAAAATCCCGGCTATAAATTAAAGGTTGTAACAGCTGCTTCCGGAACTTATGAACAGACACTGAAAAGTGAACAGGCAAAATCAAATCCTCCTGTTATTTTCCAGACAAACGGTCCCGTTGGATTGGCTAGCTCAAAGAATGAAGCAGCTTCCTTGGAAGGAACAGACTTCTATAAATTGTTGGCAGATAAATCCATGGCTCTCAAATTAGACGGTGTAGTATCTGCTATTCCTTATGCTGTTGAAGGATATGGAATCATCTACAACGATGCAATCATGAGAAAATACTTTGAATTGCCCAACAAGGCTGTAGCAATTTCTTCTGCCGAGGAAATCAACAACTTTGCAACATTAAAAGCTGTTGTTGAAGATATGCAGAAAAATAAAGATGCTTTGGGAATCAAAGGCGTATTTGCATCTACTTCCATGTCTGCCGGTAACCAGTGGAGATGGCAGACTCACACTGTAAACGTACCTCTTTTCTATGAATACTCAGAAAAAGATCCTTCAGCATCACCTTTGATGACAGGTCTTAACTCCAGCACATTTGATTTCAAATACAATGAAAACTTCAAAAACTTAATGGATTTGTACACAAACAACAGTGTTACAGAAAAGACACTTTTGGGTTCAAAATCCGTTGATGACTCTATGGCTGAATTTGCATTGGGACAGTGTGCAATGGTACAGAACGGAAACTGGGCTGCAGCTCAGATTTTGGGCACAGCCGGAAACAAAGTTGCAAAAGAGGATATTAAATTCCTTCCTCTCTACATGGGAATTTCCGGTGAAGAAAGTGCAGGTCTCTGTGTAGGAACAGAAAACTATCTCTGTATTAACAAAAATGCTTCTCCTGAAGCACAAAAAGGTGCAGATGTATTCTTAACATGGCTTTTCAGCTCTTCAACAGGAAAACAGCTTGTTTCCAATGACTTGATGTTCATTACACCGTTCAATAGTTTCTCTGCCAGCGAATTGCCTTCAGATCCTCTTTCTCAGCAGGTAAGCTTGTGGATGAACAAATCAGGTATTTCTTCTGTAGCTTGGACATTTAACGCTATTCCTTCCGAAGAATGGAAGAACGCTTTCGGTTCTGCTCTCCTTTCATATTTTGAAGGAAAAACTTCTTGGAACGACGTAGTAAAAACAGCACAGGAACAG
>JAHLFV010000046.1 GCA_018883625.1 Candidatus Treponema excrementipullorum | reverse complement strand
AAAAGCACTGGTAGAAACAAACGGAGATGCTGCTGCTGCAGAAAAACTTCTTAAAGAAAAAGGTCTTGCAGCTGTTGAAAAACGTGCCGGTCGTGCTACAAGCGAAGGTCGTGTATTTATTAAAATTCAGGACAACAAGGCAGTTATCTGTGAACTTACCTGTGAAACAGACTTTGTTGCCAAGAATGCTGACTTTATTCAGATCGGAAACGACATTGTTAATACCGTTTTTGAAAAAGGCTACACAGAAGTAAACAAAGAACTTTCTGATATGCTCTTGGATTTGGCTACAAAGATTCGTGAAAACATGAGCTTACGACGTTTACAGGTTATTGACGTACCTGCCGGAGCAGTTGTTTCCAGCTATGTTCACAGTGACGGTAAAACAGGTGTTGTTGTTGTTATCACTGCCGACAAAGATGTTTCAAACAGTGCCGTTGTAAAAGAATTTGCCTATGACTGCTGTCTCCACATGGCAGCTTTCACACCTGCTTACATTAAGCGTGAAGATGTTGATGAAGCATATATTGCAGAACAGACAGAAATCTTTACAAAGCAAGTTGAAAGTCTTGACAAACCCGAAAACGTAAAAGCCGGAATTGTTAAAGGTAAAATCAACAAACACTTGGCAGATATCTGTTTTATGGATCAGCCCTTTGTTAAAGACGATAAAGTTTCTGTTGCAAAGAAAATGGAAGAAATTGGTAAAGCAGCTGATGCCAAACTTACTATGGCTCAGGTCGTATTGTATCAATTAGGTGCATAATTTTATCCCTTTCTAAAACAAATAAGCCTCCGGTGAAATGCTGGAGGCTTTTTAGGAGTATTACATGGCAGAAAACGCAGTTGCACGTATGGACAAAACCATCGCTGCCCTCAAAGAAGAATATAAAACATTACGGACAGGCCGAGCATCTGCTTCGATCTTTGATCGTGTTCGGGTAGATTATTACGGTACACCAACTCCGTTAAATCAGGTTTCAACCATTTCCGTTCCGGAAGCCCGTTCTATCGTTATTCAGCCCTTTGACAAGTCTCTCATCGGAGAAATTGAAAAGGCTATACAAAAGTCAGAATTGGGGTTGAATCCTTCAAATGATGGAAAAGTTATCCGTATTTCAATTCCGCCTTTAACAGCAGAACGGCGGAAGGAATTGGTAAAGCAGGCTAAAGCAACAGCAGAGAATAGCCGTGTTGCCATCAGAAATATCCGTCGTGACGGTAACGATGACTTAAAAAAACAGCAAAAAGAAGGTCTTCTTACAGAAGACGGCTTGAAAACAGCTGAAACAGATTTACAAAAAGCTACAGATAAATATATTCAGGAAATAAACAAAATTCTTGAAGATAAAGAAAAAGAAATAATGGAAAGTTGATGATAAACAACTTAGATACTAAAGCCCTTCCCGTTCATGTAGGAATTATTATGGACGGGAACGGTCGCTGGGCACAGAAACGAAGTTTACCTCGGACTGCTGGTCATAAAGAAGGTTTGGAGGCTGCAAAAAGAATTGTAAAAAAAGCTGCCGAGCTGGGGATCAAATATGTCACTTTGTATACCTTTTCCACAGAAAATTGGAAAAGAACTCAGGAAGAGGTAGGTTTTCTTATGAACCTTATAAAGCTTCATCTTCGGGCTGAATATGAGTTTTATAAGAAAAACGGCATCAGAATTAAGCATATCGGAAATATACAAGCTCTACCGGAAGATGTTCGAAAGGAAATGATTTCGGCAGAAAAAGAAACAGAAAACTTTAATACTACCACCGTAGTGCTGGCTATAAATTATGGCGGTCGGGATGAAATAGCCCGAGCTGTAAAAAAGATGATAGCCGGGCAGCTTGTATCGGATACTGTGGAACAACAGATACCGCTTTGTTTTGATTTCCCGGAATTACCTGATGCAGACTTGATTATACGCACCGGCGGAGAAAAAAGATTAAGTAATTTTCTCATGTGGCATTCAGCATATTCGGAGTTGGAGTTTTCCGATACTCTATGGCCGGATTACACGCCGGAGGAATTTACAGAGGCTTTGCAACATTTTCAGATGAGAAACAGACGATTCGGTGCTGTAACTGATGTAAATAACGAAGTGAGAGGATAACGCTCTATGTCGAAAAAGGTACTTCAGCGGTTAGCTACATTTTTTATAGGAATACCCCTTGTTCTTTTTATTCTATATCTCCCCTTTTATCACCAATTATTTTTTCATATAGTCTTTTTTGCAACGACCCTTATCTGTAGTTGTGAAGTATACAATTTATTGAAAAAAAATCAACCAATGCCTCCCAAAGCTTTGGTTCTTTTTTTTACAGCTCTTATTCCTGTTTCCGTATATCTATGTGTGTTGTTTAAACTGGGATTTACCCTGGTTACTCTAGTATTTCTTTTTGGATTTATGGCATTGGCTGTATTTGAAGTATTTAATCCGGAACATAAAAACGGAGAAGTTGACTTTTCCCAAGCTAATTTAAAACTATCCGGAGCTGTTTTTATTTTAACATACATTGGATATTTAGGCTCTTTTATCACACGCATTACTTCCTTGGCTTTTCCCAGACTGTATTTGGGAGTCTTTTTAGTTATGGTGTTTCTTTGCGATTCTTTTGCATGGTTTTTTGGAATTCTTTTCGGAAAATCTACTCGCGGTTACGTAAAAGTCAGTCCCAATAAAAGTTTAGTAGGTTTTGCAGGGGGCATTTTAGGTTCAGTCCTTACAGCTACTGTTTCTTCCCTTATATGGCCGGAGCTTTTTAATGCGTCTTTAACAATGCAAATTCTGCTGGGGCTGTCTGTTGCTATAGCATCCATTTTAGGTGACTTGGTAGAATCCCTCTTAAAAAGATCTGCCAATGAAAAAGATTCCGGCAATGTTATTCCCGGCAGAGGTGGTTTATTGGATTCTATTGATTCCATTATTTTGGCTGCTCCTGTATATTACTTATTTGTCAGTTTGTTGTTAATTTAATATGAAAAAAATACTTGTTTTAGGTTGTACCGGCTCTATAGGAACCAGTACACTTAATATTATAAGAGAATTTTCTCAGGATTTTTCAGTAGTTGGTCTTACCGCCCACTCTTCCGAAGAAAAATTGATTGAACTTTCAAAAGAGTTTAATGCCCCATACTGTCTTATAGGAAAAACTTCGGTACAACAGTTGGAAGACTTTATTACTGCTTCCCACGCTGATATAGCCGTCAATGGTATAGCCGGGGCAGCCGGTTTATTACCATCAGTTATGGTTTTAAAAGCTGGAATTGACCTAGCCTTAGCTAACAAAGAGACCATTGTTATGGCTGGTCCTTTGGTAGAAAAATTAGCTCAGCAACACAATTGTTCGATTTATCCTGTAGATTCTGAACATTCAGCTGTATTTACTTTGGTAAATAAATTTGGTTCTGCATCTGTTAAGGAAGTTATTTTAACTGC
Organism: Candidatus Treponema excrementipullorum; assembly: GCA_018883625.1. Lineage (GTDB taxonomy): Bacteria > Spirochaetota > Spirochaetia > Treponematales > Treponemataceae > Treponema_F > Treponema_F excrementipullorum. The sequence continues at coordinate 130 of JAHLFV010000046.1, read as the reverse complement.
TTCCGGTGGCCCTTTCAGAAATACTCCCAAAGAAAAGTTGGCCTTTATGAAACCGTCAGATGCTTTAAAACATCCCACATGGAATATGGGGCAAAAGATAACTATCGATTCGGCAAGTTTAGCTAATAAG
>JAHLFV010000045.1 GCA_018883625.1 Candidatus Treponema excrementipullorum | reverse complement strand
TTTCTGAAATGGTAGTAAGTTCTCTGCCATAAATCGGTGTGAGGCTCTGTTACAATTTCGATTCTGTTTTCTGAAATGTGGTGTTTTTTTGGTTCCCGGATCCACCGGAAAGATGTGATGTCAAAACTCATTGTGTCTCCTCAATATTAAATCCTGGAGTTACCCGGCAGACAGTGTACTGTATCTTGGAAAGTGGGGCAAGGGTGATGGTGCGTTGTAAAGAATGTGGTTATCTTTGTTGTGTTAAATTTTTCTCTTGATAAGTTTTATTCACTATTTTATTCTGTAGTATCCTATAGTTAAAAGGAGTCCGATATGATTTTTTATTTTTCCGGGACAGGGAATTCAAAATGGGTAGCAGAAAGTCTTGCCGGCTTGTTGCATGAAAAGACAGCTGATATTTCGGTTTTGAATTTTGAATCTGCTGGCAACAAGGAATATAAGAATTATATAGAAGAAATTGCACAAGGAATCAAAAACGACGAATATACAGGTTTTGTGTTTCCTGTTTACGCCTGGGGTGCACCGGAAATTGTCACGGACTTTGCAAAAAAGCTGAAAAAGTATTCTGGAAACGGGAAAAACCTTGGGAACGCTGCGGACAATCCGGAAGGAAAGACTTTTACTTTCGCCCTGGCAACCTGCGGGGAAGAAGCCGGTTATGCCTTAAAAAACTTTTCAAAAATCATTCCTTTAAAAAGCTCCTATAGTCTTGTGATGCCGAACAATTATGTGGTGGATTCCGATCTGGAGGACGAAGGGACTGTTTTGTCCGTTCTCCGGAATGCAAAGGAAGAAGTCAAAAGAATGGCGGAAGAGCTTATTGCCAAAAAAGAAGTGTGCCGGGTAAATGAAGGTTCTGCTGCCGGATTAAAATCCGGTCTGGTGAATTTTGGTTTTAATAAATTTGCCAGAAGCACCAAAAGTTTTTATACAACCGATGTCTGCACCGGCTGCGGTTTATGTGCAAAAAATTGTCCTGCCCGCACCATCACAATGGAAAACAACCGACCGGTATGGGGCTCACAGTGCTATCAGTGTCTCAAGTGCATCAACCGTTGCCCTGCCGCTGCAATCCAGTACGGTAAAGCCACTGAAACCCGGGGTCGGTACACAATAGAAAAATATTTGGGGAGAATATAATTTAATATTTTATCCTATATTTTAAACTAATAAATTATTTTGGGGTAATATTTGAAAATTAATGAAATACAAGTAAAAAGTATTATGACAAAATCAAGTTTGCCACTGGGAGGATATTCTGTAAATCCTTATGTTGGTTGTCCTTTTGAGTGTAAATACTGTTATGCGTCTTTTATGAAACGGTTTACAGGTCACAAAGAACCATGGGGAAAATTCCTTGATGTAAAGTATTGGCCGGAGATAAAGAATCCAGAAAAATATTCAGGAAAACAGGTTTTAATTGGTTCTGTTACAGATGGATATAATCCATATGAAAAAAAATATAAGCGTACACGGAAATTGCTTGAGGAATTGGAAACAAGCAATGCAAAAATTACCATTTGTACAAAATCAGATCTTGTTAAAAGAGACTTGGATGTTCTACGGAAGATGAAAGATGTTACAGTTTCATTTTCCATTAACACGATTGATGAATTATTTAGACGGGATATGGATAAAGCTTCAAGTATTGAATGCCGGTTGACTGCAATGAAAGAAGTATATGAGGCTGGGATACGCACTGTATGTTTTGTTTCCCCAATCTTTCCTGGTATTACTGATGTAGTGGAAATTATAGAAAAAGCAAAAGATTTTTGTGATTTTGTTTGGATGGAGAATCTGAATTTGAGGGGTGGTTATAGGTCTGTAATTCTAAATTACATAAAGACAAAATATACAGATTTGTTTCCATTGTATGAACAAATTTACAATAAAAAAGACCGTAGTTATTGGAAAGAACTTGAATCTCAAATGCGGGCTTATGCAAAAGAGCATGATTTTCCATACTTTGATAATTTTCTTCCCGGTATAAGAAGTAAGCCTGGTAAACCGGCTGTTATAAATTATCTTTATCATGAGGAAATTCGGGGGTCTGAAAATACCGGAATCAGAAAATAGCATAAAATTATACCTTGACTGAAGTCCCGGGTATACACTGTAACCAAACCGCTGCCTTCCGCCTTGACCGGCGGGCGGCTTACTCCCTGCTTGATATCTTGCTCCGGCTGCTTTTGCCTTTCCCGGCGGAGACTGCAAGTTTTTTCAGGTAAAAACCGGCGGTTACCACAAGAATAGAGATGGCTGCGTGGTCTGCAAAGAAGCGGAGGGGCGGTTCTTCAAAATCCATGAACTTGAATTCTGTCAGCAGGAATATTTCGTTGCAAAGGTTCCTGCTCCTGAAAGCGAATAGTCCGTAAAGGCAGACAGCCAGAAGCACCGCCCGAAAAAACCATTTTGTGACAATGGCAAGGGTGGCGGGCAGTGTTATTTTCTTTGTAATGCTTTTCTGTATCGCCTCCCAGTGGAAACCCAGGTGAAGGGATTCCAGCAGGAAAGTCCAGACAGTGGCAACCATGTGGAGTTTACGCCCCAAACCGCTGTTGGTAAGATTGAGAAAGTAAAATACATCCCGGGAAAGCATCAGGGCTGCGGCAATGGTGCACAGCATGGCGGTGCACAAAAGCAGGTTGCAGCCGGTCTGGAGACTTCGGCTCAAGGTGTATTTTCCCTTAAAAAGATTTTTGTACCACCGCCAGTTCAAACCGTTGTGGATAAAAAAGAGGATAAAAACCGCCGCCCCCAGTATTTCGTGGTGCAAGTTTTCAAAAAGGTGGTATCCCATAAGGAGCAGGAACAGGACATACATTCCTGCGTCCACGGTGATTCTGATTATTTTTACAGTATGTGCGGTTGTTTTATTAGTGTCCAAAGCAAGCTCCTTTTGAAAAAATGGTTTCGTCTTTAGCGTCTGACGGCGGATGTTTGATTGTCCGGTAT
>JAHLFV010000044.1 GCA_018883625.1 Candidatus Treponema excrementipullorum | reverse complement strand
TGGTTATACAGATACAAAGGAGAACCGATCTGCTGAACTTTACCGTCTTTCATAACAACAATCTTATCACCCATTGTCAAAGCTTCAACTTGGTCATGGGTTACATAAATCATTGTAGCCTTTAAGCGGTGGTGCAATCCTGAAATTTCAGCACGCATCTGTACACGGAGTTTTGCATCCAAGTTAGACAGAGGCTCGTCGAAAAGGAATACTTTAGGATTACGAACGATTGCACGTCCTACAGCAACACGCTGTCTCTGACCGCCGGAAAGAGCCTTAGGCTTTCTGTCAAGATACTTTTCGATGTCAAGAATGCGAGCAGCATCTCTTACTCGGCGTTCGATTTCAGCCTTGTCTGTTTTGCGGATCTTCAAACCAAATGCCATGTTATCATACACTGTCATATGTGGATACAAGGCATAGTTCTGGAAAACCATAGCGATATTGCGATCCTTGGGAGGAACATCGTTCATCAGTTCTCCATCAATGCGGAGTTCACCCTCTGAAATGTCCTCAAGACCGGCAACCATACGAAGAGTTGTTGATTTACCACAACCGGAAGGTCCAACGAAGATTACAAATTCTTCGTTTTCGATGGTAATGTTGGCATTTTCCACAGCACGAACATTACCATCGTAAATCTTTCCGATTCCGATGAGTTCTACTTTAGCCATCTACTGGCCTCCTTAGAATTATTTTATGAATCTAGTATACATGAAGAAAATATTGTTGTCAAATAATAAAATTCAAATTTATGAAAATTTCATATTTTTTATGATAAAAAACCCCAGTCTTTTTACAAGACCGGGGTTCCTCTCTACCTAAAAACTACATAATTATAGTCACTACGACCGTAGTCATTATAACAGTAATCATTGCGACTACTGTTATCCAATGAACACAAATCAACTACCTGATTTTTCGTAGGGCTTACCGGAAGCCAACGGCGCATAATTTTTACCGCTAAAAACAACCAAAGCCAGCAATGTAATAACATAAGGCAACAAACTGAAAAATTCAGAAGGCAATAGATTCCTCAAGAAAGGAATATTGACAACATAGATGGAAAAAGCTACTGCAGAACCGAAAAGTAAAGATGAACCGGTAATACCGATAGGTCTCCATCGTCCAAAGGAAACTGCAGCCAAGGCTATATATCCTGCACCGTTAATTGTATTGGAGGTGTACTGTATTGTCTGGGTGAAAACAAGACAACCACCAGCAAGACCGGCCAAAAAACCGGAAGCCAATACAGCAATATAACGAATACGTTTTACTTTAATTCCCACGGATGCCGCCGCACCGGGATTTTCACCGCAAGCCCGCAAACGTAATCCAAAGGGTAACTTATACATGATAACCCAAACTGCCAGAATAACCACAAGAGCTATAAGAGCTGTAGGGTATATACCGAATAAACCGGGAGCCATTCCCCGTTGAAAAGGTGCGGTCCTATCCATCGAAAACAAAATTTGTGCACCAAAAATTGTTATACCGCTGGAAAGCAAGTTAATTCCGGTACCGGACACAGTTTGATCCGCATTCAGTGAAATAGATGCAAAAGCATGGATCAGAGAAAAAACTGTTCCACACAGAGCTCCGATGAGCAATCCGATCCAAATTGAACCGGGAACAGTAGTTTCCATGATAACATGGGCAGAGGCAGCTGCAAAAGCACCTATACCCATTAAACCTTCTAAGGCAATATTAACGACACCAGAACGTTCACAAATCATACCTCCGGCAGCAGTAATAAGTATAGGTGAAACGATCATTAGAACAGAAGGAATCATTCCAAACAAAGTATCCATTATTTTCCTCCTTCAAGATTTTCTGCCAAAACTTGCTTCTCTAAAGCTTTTTTAGCTCGCCAATTTAAATAAATTCTTAAGCCGGATCTGATGGCAATGAAAACAACGATCAATCCCTGTATGATAAAAGTAATCTCTTTCGGAATTTGTCGTGATTGCATAAGAGGCTGGGCAGCTGCCAATAATCCAAAAAGAAGACCGGACAACAAAGTTCCAATAGCCGTATTATTACCAACCAAAGCAACAGCTATTCCAGTAAAACCGTAATTGTCCATACCGGAAAGAACACGACCGTAACGGAAAGAACCTAAGGCTACAACACCCCCACCTAAACCAGCAAAAGCACCGGCAACAGCCATGGATATTACAACACTGGTCACTACAGAAATACCACCGTAACGGGCAGCTTCTTTATTAAATCCTGTTGCCCGCAATCCAAATCCCACATTGGTTTTTTCCATCAAAAACCAATAGATAATTACTGCAATGACAGCAAGGAAAATACCCAAATTCAGAGTAGAACCGTTAGTAATGACAGATAAAAAGTCTACACGTAAAGATGCCGTAACAGGAAAATCTACAGTCTTATAAGTATTGGTACCGGGAATAGCCATGATTACAATACGGGATAAATACAATGCTATATAATTTAACATAATCGTAGCTACAACTTCCGAAACCTCGTACTTCGCCTTTAGAAATCCTACAATTCCACCCCAAACGGCTCCAATTGCTATAGCACCAATAATAGCGATAACCCAATGCAATACAGGAATTTCCGGTCCCAACAAAGCTATTACTTGAGCAACAGTCAAACCAACTATGTACTGTCCTTCACCTCCGATATTAAACAAGCCTGTACGGGCGGCAAAGGCCATAGCCAAACCACAAAGTATATAGGGAACAGAAAGATTAAGCCACTCACCTACGTAACGGATATTCCATACACCTCTGTCAATATTATACCCTGTCAGAGACTGAAAAATCGACTTGTACATATTCATGGGATTTCTTCCCACAGCCAAAATCAAAATCGTTCCACACAAAAACCCCAACAAAACTACCAGTACTGAAACTGCACCATCAGATTGAAGGAGCAAATCTGATATATTTTTCTTCTTTTCTTTTGATTTCATTTTACTTCTCCTTCTTTATGCTTTGAACCGGCCATCATAATACCTATTTCCCGCTCTGTTACTTCTCCTTCATTGAAGATACCAACGATCGTCCCCTTTGATATTGTCGCGATCCTGTCACAAAGGTTCATAATCTCATCTAGTTCAAAAGAAATAAGTAAAATAGCCTTACCTTTATCTCTTTCCGCAATAATTCTTTTACGAATATATTCAATAGCCCCTACATCAAGACCTCTAGTTGGCTGAGCAACAATCAAAACCTCAGGGGATAACTCTATTTCTCTTGCAATAATCACTTTCTGCTGATTACCTCCAGACATACTGCCTACTTTGGTTAACGCCCCTTCTCCAGCTCGTATATCAAAATCAGAAATAAGCTGCTCCGCCTTTTTATTCATTTCAGGAATGTTTAACAAACACCCTTTCATAGTATAAGGCTTTTTATAATAATTTTTTAATACAACATTTTCTGCCACAGTAAATTCAGAAACCAAACCGTGCTTTCGTCTATCCTCTGGAATATGACCTACTCCCGCTTCTATCCGTTTTCGAATGGAATAATTACTTATATCCTTTCCATGAAGATAAATCTTTCCACTTTCCAAAGGACTCATGCCGGTAATACCGAAAATCAGCTCAGATTGACCGTTGCCGTCAACCCCGGCAATACCTACAACCTCTCCCGCTCGGATGTCTAGGGAAAGATCTTTTACCGCCATTTGATCTCGTGAATTTTTTACGGAAATATTCTGTATTGATAAAACCACATCACCGGGTTTAGCTGGTTCTTTATCAATTTCAAATTTTACCGCTCTTCCCACCATCATTTCTGCCATATCCTGCTCAGATACATCTGAAACATTTACGGTTCCGATATACTTTCCTCTACGCAAAACAGTACAACGCTCTGCAACTGCTTTAATTTCCTTCAATTTATGCGTGATCAATATAATCGTTTTACCTTCCGCTTTTAATCTCCTGATAATATCCATCAATTCATCTATTTCCTGAGGAGTTAACACAGCCGTTGGCTCGTCAAAGATAATGATATCCGCATTGCGGTAAAGAGTTTTTAGTATTTCAACCCGTTGCTGCATTCCTACAGTGATATCTTCTATCTTGGCTTTGGGATTAACCATTAATCCATATTTATTTGATAATTCTTCTACCCGCTTTTCCGCTGTCTTAATATCCAAAAAGCCATACTTTGTAGACTCGATACCAAGAACTATATTCTCTGTAACGGTGTAATTATGCACCAATTTAAAGTGTTGATGAACCATTCCGATTCCTAAGGCTGTAGCAGCATTAGGATCTTTTATTTTTACTTCCTTACCTCGAATTTTTATAATACCGGCATCGGGATCGTAAGACCCAAATAAAATAGACATGAGGGTCGATTTTCCCGCTCCGTTTTCTCCCAGCAAAGCTAAAACTTCATTTTCTTTTACTCTGAGAGTAACATTATCGTTCGCCACGACTCCTGGAAAGGTTTTTGTTATACCTAACATTTCTATGGCATAGTTATCCATGCGCTCTTTTCCCCCTTTAACTGCTGCTAAAAAAGGGCCGCCCAAACCCTAGCAAATGGACAGCCCTATTTTATTGATTAAAGATTATTAGTTATCCAAAGCACCGAGACCTTCCGGAGCTAAACCGGCTGCCTTAGTATCTTTGTATGTTCCCAAAACTTTAATTTTACCAGCTATAATATCGGCTTTAGCTGCATCAACAGCCTCGATTACAGCAGGTTTCAGTTCAGGGTTAGCTGTTGAGTAACCGACACCGTCAGCAGTCATATCCAAGAGAACAACACCACTCTTGAAAGAATCTGTTTCTATAGACTTCAATGCATACTGTGTTGATGTTTCAACTCTCTTAAGCATAGAGGTAAGAACAGCAGATTTTTCACCGTCATAAATACCGTCAGCATACTGGTCAGAGTCAACACCGATTGCCCAAACATTCTTTCCCTGCATTCTGTACTCTTTTGCCTGAGCGATTGTTCCACCACCTGTACCACCGGCAGCAGAGAAAATAGCGTAAACACCAGAATCGTACCAGTTTTTGGCCTGTGTTTTAGCCAATTCAGGTTTTCCCCAGTCGTTTGCATAGTAGTCTACGATTGTAGCATCAGGGAATACAGACTTAATACCCTGAATATATCCCATTTCAAATTTGGTAATAACAGCACCGGGTACTCCACCGATAAATCCGAATTTGGGATCAGAAACGCCTTCTTCAATAGCCTGACGAGCAGCAGCAACACCTACAAGATATGAACCCTGTTCTTCACTGAACATAAACTGCATAACATTGGGCTGATTTACATAATCAACATCAACGATCATGTATTTCTGTTCAGGATACAGCTGAGCAACTTCATTCAAAGCATCAGCAAATGTAAAACCAGTAGTTACGATCAAGTCATAGCCTTCATCTGAAGCTTGCTTCAAAGTAGGAATGTACATATCCTGTGTCTGACATGTTACAACATCATAAAGAGTTCCTCTGTTGGCCTGATTTTCCCATGTATCACCATAATAAGCAAGAATACCACGCCATGCAGCAGCATTGAAAGATTTATCATCAATACCTGTTGCATCAGTAATAAGTCTAACTGTTGGGCGACCGTCTTCTTCGGCTACCGGACTGTCTTTTTTGCTACAACCAACAAAGACAACACATGCGGCCAAAATAACAGCCGCAAAAACAAGAACAAACTTTTTCATATGTCCTCCGTATAAAGTATGTAGTTGATAGGTATTCTACCAACCGTACCATCTATTATACGGCAATTGGTAAAAAACACAAGATGCAAAAGAAAAAAATTACTGAGCTATTCCCTTTTTTCTGTCCAATTCCAACTTTTCTTTGAGAACCCGTCCCTTTTTTTTCAGTTCTTCAGCTTCTTCCTTTTCGTCAAAAATGATACAAAATCGTCGCTGAGCAGAAATAAATAACAAGGCATTTCTCATATCATCAATTCTGTGAGTTGAAAATTCATATCTCTCGTGATAGGCATCAACAGACTGGGCAATTAATTTTCTCACAAGGCGAATGTAGTGAACAGCAGTATCGTAATTGGGGTCACCAGGATCAAAAAAAGCTTTGGATACAACCTTTATGTCCATAAAATTCTTAGCTACTACTGCAAATCGACCGTTTAACTCTACAAAGGCCCACTTCCACTTGGTATTTTCGCCATAAGCATCCACAAGGAAATGAATTGCCAATCCCAATTTTCTGACAATAAAAAACCGTTTTTCCAAGGGTATTTTCACGATTTTGGATAAGGCATCTTCATATTCCGAATAGGGAGCATCGACCACGCTTGTTACAACTTCTTCCAAATAGATAATAGCTTTATATAAAGCCTTTCGACTTTCGTTTAGAGAATCTGTATTTTTTGTGGATAAAATCTCCAAAGACAAGTTGCTCATAGTCAAATATACAGTTGCCACATAAATCATGTCTTCAGCCAAAAGAATTCTCTTGTAGGCAGCATTATCGGAATCTCTATCCATAGTAGAAAGGATATTTTTTTCTTTTGCCAAAATCTTATCGACTTCATCTTTGTAAGGTTTTACTTTGTCATTAAAATCTTCTCTAGCACTATTGGTTATCTTTGCCATTATTCCTTACTCCCAAATTTTTCCAGTAGGGATTGAGCATAATTGAGAGAAACCTCGCTGACACTATCGCCTGAAAGCATTCTGGCTATCTCTTCCACCCGCTGTTGCCCTGTAATCAACGAAACATTAGTAACAGTGCTATTTAAATCACTGCTCTTCTCTATTTTAATTTGATTATCGGCATAAACTGCTATACTAGCCACGTGTGTTATACATAAAATCTGGTTATTTTTAGATAATTTTTTAAGATGAGCCCCCACAACCACAGAAATTTCACCACCGATACCCGTATCTATTTCGTC
>JAHLFV010000043.1 GCA_018883625.1 Candidatus Treponema excrementipullorum | reverse complement strand
GCACTTATTGTATGCCACAACCATCCCTCCGGCAACAGCACTCCTTCCCAAGACGATATAGAAACGACCCAACGACTCACTGCAGCCGGAACTCATCTAGGAATACAAATATTGGATCACATCATTATCACAAAAAAAGATTATTATAGCTTCAGAGAACATAATATGATACCGGAAACTAAGTAAGTCATGCTTCTATACGCATAGACGTTGTTGCTAAAGTTTCCAATTCATGACGCTGAGCCATCAACTCTTCTTTTGTTTTTGTAGAGTTTTCTATGAGTTGGTGGAGCTCCTTATTTTTTTCCTCTAAGGCAGTAATTTTGTTGACATTGTCTTGTATTTTTCCTTCGTAGGAAGAGATAAGCTTTTCCTCTGACTCAATTTTATCTGTTAGTTTGATAATTTGTATTTTTCTTGAGTACAAAAGCTTTTCCCGACGCAATTGTCGAATATCAAATATTTTTGTATCGACACCAGAAACATTTTCGGAATTGGTAAATTCGGTCAGTACCTCGCCTTCCGGATCTACATATTTAGCTACAAAATCATGACCGCAGGTTTGACACAATTTCTTTTGTTTTACTACTTCCTGATCTATCTCGCTATTGATGGCTTTAATGCGTTTATCGAAAGCTTCTGCCAAGACCCCTTTTTCTTCTAAAGCTGATTTATTCTGATCAAATTGTGTTTCACTTAAAGCCTGTTTTTCCTGTAATTGCATAAGCTGTCGTTTTATGTCATAACATGGCACATAGGCTTCCCGCAAAACACCGCTTAACATCCCAGCCTCTTGGGCTGAGAATAAATCTTCTAAATCACATGCAATTTTACCCAGTTTTTCGTACCAATTCTCAGTTTTTTTATCCAATTGAAAAAGTGTTGTCTTTTTTGCCGCATATTTGAATTGGGAAAGAATCTTGCTAAAAAAAGGCTCTCCTTCCATTTGAAGTTTTAACTCATCCAAAGCATGTTGAACTTCATCCCTTTTTTCTTTTGTTTCCTGCAAAACACTTTTACATTCATTAAACCCTTGATCCCCTGATTTATATCCAACATCTATTAAAGCTTTACCTAAATCCCCATGAAGAAGAGATAGATCATCAAAAAGTTTTTGCTTTTGTTCCTCTATAGATTGCAAGTCCTGTTTCAGTTGACTCTGAACAGACTCCAAGCTACGAATGTGTTCTATATCGTTTTGCAGAGTCTTTTTCTTTTCTTCATACTCGTTATACTCACTCTTTTGTTGTTGAATTTCCCGAGAATCGGCAACAAACAAACCTCTACCAATAGACTCTTCTAAATCAACGATCTGACTCTGAAGAGTCTCTACCCGTTTTTCTAACTCAACTATTGTCTTATTACTGCTCATAATACTATAATAACACATAAAGTGAAAAAAAGATAATAAAAAAAAAATTTTTTATTATTTCTTATTATGACAAGGATATATTATGCTGAGTTATCGTCACAATTTCCACGCAGGAAATCATGCGGATATTTTGAAACATTCTACCTTAATGCTTTTATTGGAAACCATGGTACAAAAAGATAAGCCCTTTACAGTTTTGGACACTCACGGAGGAGGAGGCATATATAACCTTGATAACCCGGGACTTCTTCATACCGGGGAGGCGGAAAAAGGTATTTTGACCTTTTTGGATACAGTCCAGTATGCGGAACTACCAAGTACTTTGGAAAACTATGTAAGACTATGTTCCCATTACAGACAGAAAAATCTATACCCTGGCTCTCCGGAAATTATCCGTTCCATGATGAGAGAAAAAGACAAATTGTTTGTAGCAGAACTACACAGTACCGAAATCGAAGTATTACGAGATAATCTGTCCACACAACCCCTCTTGTGTTATCAAGAAGGACAACTACTACAGAACAAAGACTTTACTCCTTCCGTGACTATTCATTACGGTAACGGATTTGAAATGTTAAAAGCTCGGGTCCCACCACAGATCAAAAGAGGTATCATATTGATGGATCCCAGTTACGAAACAGATTCCGACTACCGGGAACCTGTTACAACTCTCACTTCAGCATACAAAAAATGGCCTTCAGCGATTATTGTTCTGTGGTATCCCCTTCTAGTCCACAGAAAAGAAACCTTACACACTATGAAGGCAAAGCTCATTGAAAATATTCTTTCCCTAAATACGACACACTCTGATAAACCTATTCTAACAGCCAGTCTTCTTGTACATGGACCGGAACAGGATACTCCCCGTTTATACGGCTCAGAAATGCTTATTGTAAATGCCCCTTACATGTTGGAAGAAAAGTTAAAAATAACACTACCCTATGTGCAAACAATTTTATCTCCTCTAAAAGGAAACTGGCACATCAAAAAATATCTTTAAAAAATTCACTGTACATCTATCGATAAAAATACAGATTCCCCGGGCCACTATCCTATAGCCTATATGACCATAGCAGTGTTTACACAAGCGTCAGGAAATAAGGATTAATTTTTTGTGACTCTGTATTTTTGTGCCAAGACTTTTATGTTCTCTCATCGTGGGATTCTTTATCCCGTTTGTTGTGTAAATATTTAATTAAACTTTTTACAATGCGACTTGCAGAGGAAGATAAAGCGATAGCCACAGCAATAGCACCGGCAGCAGAAAGTGTTGCAAAACCGATATTCAAGGATTCCTGTAAATTACCTTCTACCGCAGCTCTCATGGTTTTAAACATATCTCCACCGGGAACAAAAGGAAGCAATCCGGGAACAATATAAATCGTTGCCGGTTTTTTTATAATGATTGCCAAAATCTCTGATAAGAAAGCCACAACCAAAGCTCCCCAAAAATAAGAGAGTACACTAGCTGAACCATCCGGAGACAAAGCTGCCGTATAGACAGCCCATCCCAAACCACCGATAAGGGCACCCCAAACAATATCGTAGTAACTGATATTAAAACAGTAAGAAAGAGCGGCGGCGGCACCGGCACCCCAAAGAAAAGCTAAAAATAAATCAAATAATGACATGGGAAAACACCAACACTCCGAAAATAGACCCGATAGACAATCCGGCAGCGATCATAAAAGCTTCCACCAAGCGAGCCGTTCCCGACATTAAATCACCGGATATCAAGTCCCTAATGGCATTCACAATGGCTAAACCGGGAACTACCTGCATTAAGGCTGCTGTCATTATTTCCATAGAAACGGGAACTATATGTAAAACAAAAAAAATCTCACACAAGGCAGATACCAATCCGCCACTTAAAGCAGAAAGGATAAAGGTATTTAATCCACTTTTTTCCAATACCAACAACATAATTCTCAAAAGCAATCCGATGACAAAGGCACAAAGTGCTTGCAGAAAAGAACAACCAAACATAAGTGCAAAGAAAAAACCGGCAAAACCGCCCATCAATGCCAGACCAAAAAAACTGTGATCAGGGGCAGTCCTTATACGAGCCAATAGGCGTTCCACCACCCGAGGATCTACAGCTTTTCCCCTTTTTGCCAATCGGCGGGATAAGTCATTTATTTGTGCTATTTTACGCAAATTAACAGAACGATTAGTTATTCTGTTCATTGTTGTATGTCCATGTCTGTCTTTATCTAAAATGGAAACGATTAAAACAGTGGGGGTCACAAAAGCAGAAGCATTGTTTGCCCCTAAAGCTTTGGCTATACGAACACAGGTTTCTTCGGCACGATAGGTTTCTCCACCGTTTTCCAAAACCAAAGTACCGGCCTGAACCGCGATATCCATAATATCATCAATATGTATACTCATCTTGCAAAGTATATCACAAAGTTACTTGCAAAACTACGTATTGTAAGATAAAATAGGATGTCTTTTAGAAATTGTTTTGTAAGGAATGTTACAATGTCAAAAATACAGATGAAAAATCCCATTGCCGAACTTGACGGCGATGAAATGACCCGTATTTTATGGAAGGTCATTAAAGATAAACTTTTGTTACCTTTTGTTGATTTGAAAACAGAGTATTTTGACCTAGGTCTCAAAGAACGGGATTTGACGGAAGATGCAGTTACCTATGAAGCCGCCAAGGCTATCAAACGTTTAGGAGTAGGAGTAAAATGTGCTACCATAACATCCAATGCTGCAAGAATGGAGGAATATTCCTTAAAACACTTAACCCCCAGCCCTAACGGTATTATCAGAGCTGAGCTAGACGGAACTGTCTTCAGAAAACCCATTATTGTAAATAACGTACAGGCAACAGTGTCCTGTTGGAAAAGTCCGATAATATTAGGACGTCATGCCTACGGAGATGTATACAAAAACTGTGAGATGACCGTTAACGGACCGGGAAAGGCAGAACTCGTTTTCACTCAGGAAGATGGAACAGAGATCAGAAAAACAATTATGGAAATGAAAGGCCCCGGTATTCTTCAGGGGATCCACAACACGGATAAATCCATTGAAAGCTTTGCCCGTTCTTGTTTTTTTTACGGTCTTTCAGAAAAGGTCGACGTATGGTTTGCAACAAAGGATACCATAAGTAAAACTTATGACGGCCGTTTCAAGGAAATTTTTCAACAGGTTTTTGATAAAGAATTCAGTGAAAAATATCAAGAAGCCGGACTGGAATACTTTTATACCCTTATTGATGACGCTGTAGCTCGGGTCATGAAAAGTGAAGGCGGGTTCTTATGGGCATGTAAAAACTACGACGGAGACGTGATGAGCGATATGATCGCATCTGCCAGCGGAAGTTTAGCTATGATGACCAGTGTACTGGTATCTCCCGATGGTGTTTTTGAGTATGAAGCAGCCCACGGAACAGTACAACGTCATTATTATAAATATCTCAAGGGAGAAAAAACTTCTACAAACCCGGTAGCATTGATTTTTGCATGGACAGGAGCGTTGGCAAAACGGGGAGAGTTAGATAAAACACCCGAATTGGTCGATTTTGCAAGAAAATTGGAAAAAGCAACCCTGTCTACCATAGAGTCAGGAAAAATGACCGGTGATTTGGCAAGAATCTCAACATCATCGGAAAAAACAATTCTTGACTCCTGGGAGTTTATAGATGTAATAGCAAGTCAGTTATGATGCCCAAGGTCTTTTGGAGAGTGTGCACATGGAAAAGAAAGACTTTAGAATATTATGCGCAGATGATAGTATTTCCATTAGAACATATCTGACTCAGATACTTACCGAATGGGGATACGATGTAACAGCCTGTGTTTCAGGAAAAGATGCCTGGGACACATATCAAAAAGATCCGTCTTATTCCGTTGTTTTATTGGACTGGATCATGCCGGAAATGACGGGTATAGAAGCCTGTCAGAAAATCAGGCAATTTTCTACCAATAAGTACACGTATATTATAATGCTAACCAGTAAAGACTCTACGGAAAATATCGTAGAAGCCCTTAATACCGGAGCAGATGATTATTTGACAAAGCCCTTTCACCCGGCAGAGTTAAAAGCCCGAATTCAAACGGCATACCGTTTTTTTGAATATGAGCGGATTCAACGTTCGATAGAAAATGATACACGATTGGCTTGCTACAATGCATTGACGGAATTGGCAGAAGCCCGAGATTTTGAGACGGGACAGCATCTACACAGAGTTTCATCTCTGTCTATGATTTTAGCAAAAAAATTGGGAAAAGATGAAGATTTCCAACGGCAAATCGGTATTTTTGCCCCTATGCACGATATCGGCAAAGTGGGAATACCTGACAATATTCTCTTATTACCTAGGAGATTAACTCCGGAAGAGTTTAACGTCATAAAAACCCACACAACTATAGGCTACCAAATTCTTCAGGGTAAACCCACAATGGATATGGCAGCAGAAATAGCTCATCATCACCATGAAAAATGGGATGGCAGTGGTTATCCCGATGGATTAAAGGGAGAAGAAATCTCCTTAGCCAGCAGAATAGTATCTGTAGTAGACGTGTATGATGCATTGAGAGCTTTACGCCCTTATAAACGGGCTTTTTCACATACAGAAGCTTTGGATATTATTACCCAAGACACAGGGAAGGCCTTTGATCCCAATGTAGTAGAAGCGTTTATGACTGTTGAGCATCATATCAAAAGTCAGTTTGACTCCAGCTACAGAAATGACGCCCAATCTGTAAAGCGGAACTTTAACTGATAACCCCACCCCAAGGAGCGGAGAACTGTTGACAAACTGCTTTGTAATGCTCCTCCGACACTCCTTTGGGTAGGCCGGTTATAAAAAAACTTCTATCTGGAATATCCACCCAAAAAGGTGCAGATTCTGAGGTTTTCTTTGTTTCAACAACTTTAAGAGCTTGCCGCACGACCCCGTCTCTGGAATCAATGATTTTTATACCCGGTGGCACCAGCTTTCTCATGTTATCAGCTACATGAACAAAATGAGTACATCCTAGAATAATTGTGTCTGTTTTTTTTTCAGCAAAATAAGTTAATGCTGGCATAAGAGCCTTTTTTATTTCATTTTGACTTGCAGTTAGCAAGTTTTCTTCGATAAACCTGATTAGTTCGCCATCCCCTCTGCACACAACAGTGCAATCAGAGGCAAAATCTTGTATCAATTTTTTTGTATAGGGATGGTTAATGGTACCTTGAGTAGCCAACAGCCCTATAATTTTATTTGAAGAGAGACTAACCCCGAGTTTTACAGCAGGAACAGTACCGATAAACGGTACCAAAGGATATTTGTGACGTAAAAACTGTAGAGCCGTAACAGACATAGTATTACAGGCCAGTACTATTGCTTTAGGATTCCAAGAATCTATAATTGACTGTACAGCTTTATCAGTAGCCTGTATTACTTCTTGAGGACTTTTTTCCCCATAAGGGAAATTTCCCGTGTCTGCCAAATAAAGGCAATGTGCCTGAGGACACATGTTGTGAAGATACTCCATGTACGGAAGACCTCCGGTTCCCGAATCAAGAAATGCAAAATCCACAGTCATATAATCAAAGAGAGAATAATTTGTTAAATTTATCTTTTGCTTCCTGAGCCTGCGTAGCTACTCTGGAAGTTATTTCAAAACTAATTTTAGGAGAAAAGAAATCGCAAAAGTTCCCATGCTCTTTATCAGTGACGGCCTCTTCTATCGTTTCATGACAATCGTAGTGAGCACCAGGAACATAAAATTTACAATTTTTACAAGAATGTAAATCTTGACCACAGGTAGGACATACTGTCGATCTGTAAATTTTTACAGAAAGATCTATTTGTTTTCCGCATTTCCAACACATATTTATATCATACCCATTTGACTAATCCTGTGCAATGCCCTAAACTGCATATATGTTTACCCTGAGTTTGTGTAGTCATCCCGGATGTACTCATCCTGCCATATCCTTTATCAGCAAAGAAGGCGAAATAACTGATGCACCTTACTTTTGTATAAAACATATTCCGAATTTGGAAGAATACACCCAGACAGTGTTCAACTACATCAAAACCCATAAAAAAATTGTCGGACTCAATGCTTCGGGGCTTAATTTTAATAACGTTGACCTAACAGATAAGCGTTTTTACGGCTGTAACTTTCAGCACTGTACTTTCAGTAATATCCAGTCAGAATTTTTTAGGGCCCGTATGTCAATTTTTGATTTTTCTATTTTTGCTGACTGCAACTTACTGCAGTCTAACTTGCAGTTTTCTTCTTTTGCAGGTGCAACCTTTTCTCACATTCTTTTTACCGGTTCTGATTTAGTCCATAACAATTTTTGCGGAATAACATCCTATCAATCTTCTTTTGACGATTCTGATTTGTATAATTCTCGGTTTATCCAAGCGAAACTAATTGATACTTCTATACGTAATTGTAATATCAAAAAAACTATGTTTTACGATATACAAGAACAAAATGTTTCTTGGAAGTTATCAAATACGCGAGAAGCTGTATTCGGACATTTGGAAGGAGGAGTTCAAAATGAAGGTATATTTTCACTTTAATCTGGACGGATTTTCCAATTGTTACGTTGTTGTTAATGAAAAAAATAAGGAAGCTCTCATTATCGATCCGGGAATAATAACAAAAGAAATCATAGAACAGATTGAGTCTGGTCCTTACAATTTAGTAGCTGTTTTAATAACCCACAAACATAACAGTCACATTCGGGGACTTCAAACATTAAAAAAAATCTATTCCGTAAAAGTATATGCAGCAGACAATGATATTGCAGGTTCTGAAGAAACGACTCTTAACGGAGACGGTTTTATCCAAGTTGCCGGTTTGCAGATACAGCATCTCGCAATCCCTGGACACACCGCAGACTCCTTGGCATACAAGATAGGACGTATTATTTTCACGGGAGATACAATATCTGCTGCCATGATTTGTTCCACCACTAGCACCTATGCAGAAAGGACTCTCATTTCTAACCTAACTACTAAAATCCTTTCTCAACAGGATGAGGTTATATTGATGCCGGGTCACGGACCGCCATCTTCTTTAGCTGCAGAAAAAAAATACAACAGTGCTTTTTTCCCTGCAGCTTGCAAGATATAAACTATCTGCCTACCAAACTTACTCTGCCGGCTTCTATGCCCCATCGGTTAAAAGTGTAAGTACTCAATCGCAAGGAGGCTTCCGTAAAGCCGGTGCCCTTTGTCTGTTGCACGTAAGCTGCATCTTCAGGGAAGTAATATTTCATGGAGTTTCTGTGAGCAAGGTTATCGGCGAAATAAGGCCCTGTGTTGGCTACCGATTGCTGCATAATATACGCCATAAACTCGTTTTGCATTAAATAGGTATCATCAATGTTGTAGTTTAATGTTGGCTGGCTTACAAAGTAATTTTGTAAAAATTGAATAGATTTTTTGTCTGCCGTATTGTACACTTCCGCAACAGCGTTACGGAACGTCTCATCAGAAAAAAAGATACCGTGAAAACCTTCATGAGCAATAAATGTATAGCGTAGATATAAAGGTGATTCCTGAGAGATGGAAATCACGGCTCCCTGCCCCGGCTTATATCCTACTCCGCTATCGGAGGGCAGAATTATTCCGTTATGAAGAAGTATTTCCTTGAGCAGATGTTCTTTTTCATTTAAGGGAAAATCTGTTTTTTCTGCAAGAGTAAAGAAGTCAGCCAAACTCTCTGCTCGGTAATCATGGGCATTATATCCGTGCATCCCGGCCAAAATATGGTCAGGAACCAAAGTCCCGATATATCCCGCTTTTTCTGTAAAAAAAGCTAAACGGGTAAAAAAATCTGACTGGACATCATAATCTTTTGTGTCAAAATACAATACTCCGGGAAATTCCTCCCACTCAAACAATTCAAAATCAGTCTGGCGCCAATGGGTAGTGGTCCACAAAGGAAGCATACCGGGATCAGTGTTCAAAGGCTCCATATTTTTTGTCAAATACTTTTTTTCGTTTGTAAGCACCAACCCTTCAATCATGGAAGCATTGGTACCGAATTCTACCGCTCCGCCGGGATTTTTTAACCCTGCCCAATGCAAACTGACACTTCTTTGGTGAGGTGCTCTACGAATAAATATTTCTTCCTCTCCGATGGAAAGAAAAACCCTCTCTTGATCCTTGAATTTTTCCGGCATAGAGGTACATTCAGACAGTTCAACAGTATACACAGGCCAAACAGTGGCATAATCACTGCCAAAAAGTTCAGTTCCTGACGAATAATC
The DNA here is from genome assembly GCA_018883625.1 of Candidatus Treponema excrementipullorum. GTDB lineage: Bacteria > Spirochaetota > Spirochaetia > Treponematales > Treponemataceae > Treponema_F > Treponema_F excrementipullorum. The sequence goes on along the minus strand of JAHLFV010000043.1, from coordinate 21,480 downwards.
AAAATTTAACACGGGATTTTTTATATCAAAGAATCCCCCGTGACTTCCAAAATAAAAAGTAGGAAGCGCTTCTCTAGTAGTATATCCTAATTTTACCTCTCCTAAGTGAGGATCCCGAATTTGAAGAGGAATAGTGGAAAAAACGAAAAATCCAGAAATTCTTTCTGCATCCTCTGCAGGGATATAATAAGCTAAAGAAAAAGGCGTCATATCTGTTGATACGGTTCCCTGAATAAGATTTCTGTCTTCCAAATCTTTTTTTAACTTACCAGAACTTTCAAAATCAGTATCGTATAAAAACCCAAAGGCAAAGTTTCCTTCCTGGATAGTTTCTCCGGGAAAAGGCACAACTGTAATTTGACAAGATACGGGAGTTGTTTTCAAAGCAGAAGTAAAAACAGGCAAATCTTCTTTGTTAAAAGAGAAGTATGCGTACGAAGACTTTTGTGGATCGCTTATTACTCCAGACAAAGCATTATCATTTAAAGCCTGTAAAGGAATCCGATTCTGAGAGGTAGAAAAAAATACCTCACTTTCTTTTGAACATGCTACAGAAAAAGTCAAAAAAAATACAACAAGCAACAACAGAACTACTTTCTTCATGAGACAATACTACACTTTTTTTTTCAAAAGTGCTATAGTCCCACCATGCATGCTACACAGTTTTCCGGTATTTGTTTACTACCACATGACACAACTATCAGTATACTCGAAATGGAAAACAAAAAAATCATACAGATGATCATTCAAAACAAAAATTTGAAATTCTATCCTCTATATCCTCACCATTGTTTTATTTCTTGCAATGAAGCTATGCACAATCCCAAGGATCTTAAAAAAGTAGCCGAAAATATTACCCGGTGTTCGATACTTTCCCCAAAATTTTCTTCAGGTTTTGTATATAGACCTGTACAAATAGAAGGAGCATCAGTAAGTTCTTTTCCCAAAGAGATAGTGGAAAAAATCACACCTCTGCACCTATTCCAACCATCCAGCTCTACAACAAATTTCCAAGATAACAGCCTATGTGATACTGATAAAAAAAGTGGGGCGAAAAAATCAAACAGTGAGGTTCAGGAAAACTCAGTAGCCAAATCCCATACATTTCACGGAGAAATTCTCCAGAGTATTCCCCCGGGTATTATTTTAGGATACGTACAGGAGAACACAACAGAAAACCGAGACTCTTTTTGGAACAGTTTTTTTTCTCGGCAAGAGACAGTTTTCCCGATGCAAGACTATAATTTGAGAGTTTTCAGACTGTGTAAGGGAACTTATACTGTGGAAGAAACTAATCCGTCTCCCATATATTGGAGTTTCTCGTGGTGCCAGTGGGTAAAACTGAAAACCTGTAACGGCACTAAATGACCAATCATCAATTTCGTCACTAACACCCCAAACGCTCCAAATTCGACTCAATCGAAAACCCGTTACTCCGCTATAAAATTCGGTACAGACAGATAACGACTACCACCGTCAGGGAGAACGACAACAATAGTCTTATTCTTATTTTCCGATTTTTCTCCCACCAGTAAAGCAGCCCACAAAGCGGCACCAGAAGAAATACCGACAAAAATCCCTTCTCTTCGTGCTATCAGCTGGGCTGTTTTATATGCATCCTCCGTAGTTACAGTCATAACTTCGTCATAAATCTTTTGATTTAAGGTATCGGGTATAAAACCGGCACCGATTCCCTGAAGTTTGTGAGGGCCGGCACAAGACTTTGACAGCACAGGAGAATCTGCCGGCTCTACGGCTATAACCTTTAAGCTAGGATTTTTTTCTTTAAGATATGCCCCTGTTCCCGAAATAGTGCCTCCCGTTCCTACACCTGCTACAAGAATATCTACCTGCCCTTCTGTATCTTCCCAAATTTCAGGTCCGGTTGTTTCATAATGAGCAGTAGGATTTGCTTGGTTAATAAACTGCCCTGCAATAATACTTCCCGATGTGGCACGGTGAAGCTCTTCTGCCTTTTCAATAGCCCCCTTCATTCCCAAAGCTCCAGGAGTTAAAACAACTTCTGCCCCATAGGCTTTTATGATCTGACGCCGTTCCATACTCATGGTATCGGGCATTACCACTACCATTTTATAACCTCGGGAAGCAGCTAAAGCTGCCAGTCCTATACCTGTATTTCCAGAAGTAGGCTCAATAATAAGAGAACCGGGAGCAAGTCCTTCTTTTTCGGCCTTGTCAATAATATACTTTCCGATTCTGTCTTTTACGGATCCTGCAGGATTAAAATACTCCAACTTAGCCAAAATCCGTCCCTGTATATTGTTTTCAGCGGAAATTTTTTTTAACTCCACTAAAGGGGTATTCCCAATTAATTCTTCGTATGCTCCATATATTCGTGACATAACTTCTCCTATTTCAGTATATTAATTTTCTCTTTTCAGTTTTTCTTCTCGGGTTTTGATCTGTTGATCAAAATCTCTGATAAGTTCCAAAGATTTCCATACACGAATAGTATCTCTTGTAATGCTTTCGTCAGGACTATCCCGGAAAATTTCAGCAACAGTCATGCCCAAATCTCTGTATTCTTTGTTTTGTTTTTCCTTCAACTGAAGGATTTCTATTCTTAGGACACCTTTATTCCCCATATCCTGAACAACGTCTCCGGCTTTTGTTATGGCATCCCGAGACATGTCCACCCCTTTATCCAAAAAATCGGTAAGTTTATTTATAAATGACATGGAACCCTCCCTGTATGCATTACATGTTTACTAACTTTCTCACAAAATGAAAAACTTCAATATACAATTTTTCCTAACGCCTCTGTTTCATCGCCTTTTGTAATTCTATCTATCAAAGGTTGGTCAATAATTACGGAAACTAGACTACGCTCTGGTAGTATACCCGGCACTTCTACATGTATAAAATTCTCTGTAACGGCGTGACTTACACCACCCGTTCCCGCCTTTCTATCCTGCCGATTTACTTCTGTTATGGCTTCCAAAGGCCTTCCTGCCCACCGTGTGATGTAAGAAACCTTCTGTTCCAAAGCGATAGTGTGTAGTTTTTTTACCCGTTCCCCTACAATCGACTGAGGAACTTGTTTCATGGAATAAGCCGGTGTTCCCGGACGGGGAGAAAAGGGAAACGCATGAATCCAGGCAAAATTAAGTTCTTTACACATGGTAACAGTTTCTTCAAAGTCAGAATCTGTCTCTCCGGGAAAGCCGGCAATAATGTCACAGGCAATAAAAGGGTCTCCTTTTACTTGACGCAAAATTTCAACAGCTTTGTAAATTTTTTCCCGGCTATAGGGACGTTTCATTACACGGAGAATACTATCACTGCCGGATTGTATAGAAAGATGAAAATGAGGCTGTATCCGTGGATTTCGTAACTGCAAGGCCAAAGCATGATCCACCCGCTCAGGATACAAACTGGATATTCTGATTTTAATTTCATCTGTTTTATCCAAAATCAAGTGAAGTAAATCGGCCAAATCGCAAAATCCGCTACCGTAACTGCCTCTGTACTGGGATAAATTAACCCCGGTAAGAACAACCTCTTTTTGTCCGCTCTGTTCCAACTTAGTTATCCGATCCAAAACAGACTGGACATCTAAAGACACGGATTTTCCCCGAGCAAGATGAATACGACAATAGGCACATGCTGAATTACACCCATCCTGAATTTTTATCGATGCTCTGGAATGTATAAAAAAAGTATCAGTGGATAGTTTAAAATGGGGTTTCAGCTGTCTTTGCTCTTCCCACAAAGCTTTTTGTTTTAAGTCCACAGGAGTAAATACAGTCCCCTGAAAAGATAGTTCTTCATTCTTTTCTTGATGGTTATTTCTGCAAGAAAGAACTTTTTTTAACTCCTCCAACACCTTATCTACGGAAGGCAATTTTTTATCAGCATTATTTTTTGCTAAACCCGTATATAATTCCCTGGGAATCTCGGCCAGCTCATCTTTGAGAGAACCGGGCAATACAACAATTCTGGGATCTATAGCTTCAATGTCTTTTCCGTCCAACTCGGCATAACAACCTGTTACAAGGATAATCGCTGAGGGAAATTTCTTTAACAGAAGACGAATGAGACGACGAGCCTTTTGTTCTGCTTTACTTGTAACGGTACATGTATTTACAATGCATAAAATAACAGAGTGATTTTCACAGGAATTTCCTGTGATGCTTTTCATGTCTACAGCAAATCCTGCCTCGGAAAAAAAATGCGCGGCAGCCTCCGACTCTATCTGATTGAGTCGGCATCCCAAAGTTTCAAAATGAACAGAGAAGCTTTTCTTACTGTCACTCATGATTTTTACAAATGCTCTCTGACCCGTTCAAGCCCCCGAGAGGCATCCGTTTGACTTGGGTTAAGGGACAGAGCTTTTTCATAGGCAGAAACTGCAGTTATGTAACTACCTGTCATCTCTCTGGCGTATCCCAAACGCATCCACCAATAATCCAACAGAGGTTCTAACCGAACCGCCATAGTCAACGCAATATCTGCATGGTGATATCGACCCTGCCGGATAAATATCTCTCCCATGAAATAATAGGCAGAGCCTAAGCGAGCTCCGGTAGTAGGAACATAAGAAATATATAATTCAAACTGCTTTAAAGCCTCGGTATTTTTTCCCAAATAAAATTTAGCTTCTCCCAAAATCTCAATAAGACGGTGATCATTGGGATTTACGGCCAAACCTCGATTAGCCCACTGTTCTGCTTCGGCGTACTGTCTGTTTTTTACCAAACTCCAGCACAAAACTGTATACGAATCCAGGTTTTTGGGATTTTGCTGCAACTCCCCCTGACAAACAGTGATAGCCTCAGAATATTTTCCGCTGAGATACAACTCTAGGGCATCAACTTTTTGTTGGGCAAAAAAAGAGCTGATCACAATTACAAACAGCAAAAAAAATAACAGATTTTTTTTGTTACAAAATGTCATATGTTACACAAACCTTACTTTACCATTGTACATCGACCGGAAAAAACACAACCCGGTTCCAATGCTATTTCTGCAGAAGAAATATCCCCTTCTACCACACCTGTAGAAGCAATAAAAACCATTTTTTTACCGGAAATATTTCCGTCAACCTTTCCTCGTATAAGTACTCTGTCGGCAACAATATCAGCCTGAACAACAGCTCCTGCGGCAATGACCAAATCACTGGTAGCCTCTATTTTACCGGAAACTTTACCTTTGATCATCAGAGGTTCCTCAAAGTACACCTCACCGGTAAAAGATATGTCAGTGGCTAAAACTGTATCGAAATCTTCTTCTTCAAGCTCAAATAAGCCATTGTTTTTTGTTTCAAACATGAGATAACTCTAGCGATAAAGGTGTTTTCCGTCAAGGGTTTTTGTACTCTTTTCAAATGGAGAATAAAATTAGTGACACCTGCAGCGAACTATAGCGTACACTAGCAACAAAATATATCAGTCGTTCGCTGTAAAATATGTCAGATGCTAGAAACAAGATATAACGCACACTTACAATAAAATATATCACACGCTAGCGACAAGATATATCACACGCTAGCGATAAGATATATCACACGCTAGCGACAAGATATATCACACGCTAGCGATAAAGGTGTTTTCCGTCAAGGGTTTTTGTATCTGGTTTAAAAAAAAGCTTTTTTGTGATAGATTTATTCAAAATGAACATTGTAATATACAATACCAACACCACTTCCTTTGACAGCGAATTTTTTTGTATTTCTTCTTATCCATCTTTGACAAGTCAGTGGGAAAAGATTGCATCACAACATCCCCAGCACAGATTTATTTTTGTGTCAGCACTTCCGGGCATGTTTCTCCTAGACTATAGTCACAATCAACTGAAGGAACAGGCTGAAAATATTACCTATTACATACTGCATTCCCGGGAAAATTTCCAAGAAATAACACAAATAATTCTTTCTTATCAGCCGGACTTAGTGCTATCTGCAAGTTATTGGATTCACCCCTTTGACTGGCTTCCTTTGCAAGATGCATTGGTGGCAGAATTATTAAAAAAAAAGGGCATACAAACCCTGTGTCATGACAGCAAAACCGTTCTGACCTGTTTTAACAAAAGCAAAACCCACAATTTTTTGATATCCCAAGGACTTCCCGCCCCCAAACAAGTTTACATCCACCATGAATTGTATGTTTCTCATAAAAACAGACGGGAAATACTTCACAATCCATACAGAGAATTTATTTTTTCGCAATTAGAAACATTACAATATCCTGTGGTTGTAAAAGACACAGTAGGTTTCAGTTCCTACGGTACGGAAGTTTTACAAAATGCCCACCAAGTCAAAACTTATTTAGACTCAAAACGCAATAATTTTGACAGAGTTGTGGAGGAATATATTCCCGGAATACAAATAGGTGTAGAAATTCACGGAGAACCGGGAAATTACGTTGTTTTTCCACCTTTTCTTTTTTCAGTGAACAAATATGGAATTACCAGCCCCAAACTGGGGTGTAAATTCGGCCCTTTAACGGAAAAAGACGTAAATCTGACCGATTTATACGAACTGATAATAAAGGTATCCAAAACCTTACAATTCAAAGGAAGTGCCCAAATCGACTTGATTTATTCCCAAGGTCAGTGGTACATCCTTGAAATAAATCCCAGACTGTCCGGCATGACCAGTACTTGTGCGGCTGCCCTGTCTCTTTCTGTGGCTGAATATATTTTTGATCAAATTACCAACATAAAGGCAAAGCACATTGTAGACTACCAAAGTGTTTTGAATATAAAAATTCCTCTTCAAGAAGAAAAAAACTTGGAAAAATTGCGGAAACTGCCGGAAATTTACGCCATAGAACAAGTTGAAAACAAAAAAGCAAAGCAACAGCGAGAACGTGGTTACTGCCAGGTAATTTTTTGTCTAGAAAAAGAAAACTCAAGCAACACAACTTCAAAAGAAAAACTGATTCTTTTACAAGAAAAACTGTCTGTTTTGCAACCATATATGTCCGCTGAAGATTTTATACAGCTGGAAAATACTATTTCCGAAATGTCATCTTTTCTAACAATATAACTGTATAGCTATATTACATACAATACTTGACATTGTATGCTATTTTTGATAGAATACACACCGTCAATTGCGGCGATGGTGGAATTGGTAGACACGCCAGCTTGAGGTGCTGGTGGCGCGAGCTGTGCCTGTTCAAGTCAGGTTCGCCGCAAAAGTCCGTTGGATTAGTCCCGACGGACTTTTTTTATGTTCTTTTGGCTTTTATGTGAATGTGCGTCCTTCGGCAACCGGCGAATCCCCAAGACAAAACAAGCACAAACCCGTTTAAAACAAAAAAACCACCGTCTGCTGTTTCCCAGCCCGGTGGCTTTCCGATTTTCCTTACTGCGTTTAGTAAGCGGAACCTAATCCGCCGGGTTTAACTTGAAAATGACTGAATTCCATACCGAAAGAAGCCCTTCCCTGAGTTGCTGAACGCAAATTTGTAGAAAAACCGAACATTTTTGCCATAGGAGCCTGGGCATGCACAATATCGCCACCGGCTTTTGATTCCAAACTGCAAATAATACCGCCACGCTGAGTCATTTGACTCATGGCATCTCCCACAAATTCTTTCGGACAGATTATATCTACGTTCATTACCGGTTCCAGTAATTCCGGATTTGCCTTGTTACAGGCAGCATCAAAGGCGGCAACAGCACAGGCCTCAAAAGCAAAAGCCGTAGAAGTCAATTCGTCATACCCCAAAGCTGTCACTGTAACACCGATATCTGTACAAGGATATCCGTATTTTATACCGGCACCGAAAGAATTGGTAATTCCCCGCTCCACAGCGTCGAGGATTTCCTGAGGAACAGTCCCCTTTTTAACGGTACAGGCATAGGTATTTCCCGTGCCGGTAGGTAACTGCTCCACATGCAAGGTCACTTCTGCCGTATTTTCTTTGCCACCTAGGACCCGAGAATAAGTTTCAGTATGGTCAGCAGACCCCGTTACAGATTCTCGGTAAGTAACCTGAGGAGAACCTACACGAGCTTCAACCTTAAAATCTTCCAACATTCGGGTAACCAAAACGTCTAAATGCAATTCACCCATACCGGAAATAATCAACTGTCCTGTTTCTGCATCTTCCCGAGAAGTAAACGTGGGATCTTCTTTAGACAAAATTTCCAACGTTTCCTTTAACTTATCCCGATCGGATAAGGTAGCCGGCTCAACGGCAACAGAAATAACTGGCTCGGGAAAATTCATTTTCTCCAAGAGTACAGGCATCCCTTCACTGCCAATAGTATCTCCTGTTTGAGCCAGTTTTAAACCGATAATAACTGCTATGTCACCGGCAGAAACACTGTCCATGGGTTCACTTTTATTTGAGTGCATCCGGAGGATACGATTCACCCGTTCCCGCTTTTTCTTACCTATATTGTAAACCTGCTCTCCCGTCTTTATTTTACCGGAATACATTCTTACGTAACACAAACTGCCGGCTTCTCTGTCATATTGAATTTTAAAAACAAGGCCCAACGGAGTTCCGTCTTCTTTACAGGGAATAGAGACTTCTTCCTCTTTCTTTGTATGAAATCCTTTGGCAGCAGGAATTTCGTCAGGAGCGGGAAGAAAATCTACAATAGCGTCAATAAGGGGCTGTACCCCCATGTTACGACGGGAAGCCCCGCACAAAAAAGGAATAAAACTGCGGTTAATTGTCCCTACCCTGATTTCTTTCAGCAACGTTTCCAAGGGAATTTCCTCTCCCATCAAAAACTGCTCTGCAATTTCATCGTTGTGAGAAGCAATTTCATCCACCAGTTTTTCCCGCCAAGATTGAGCTTCAGCAAGACGGCTTTCGTCAATATCGCTGATTATCATCTTTTCGCCCTCTGACTCTGCATCCCAGCGAATCTCTTTCATATTCAATAAATCGATGACACCTTCAAAATCACCGCCGGCTCCAATGGGAATTTGAAGAGCCAAAGTTGTAGCCCCGAACTTATCATGAACATCTTTCATGGCGGCAAAAAAATCCGCTCCGATTCTGTCCATTTTGTTTATAAAGCAGATACGGGGAACATTATATTCGTCAGCTTGTTTCCAAACAGTTTCAGTTTGAGGTTGTACACCTCCAACGGCACATATAACTGCCACAGCTCCGTCCAGAACTCGCAATGACCGCTCTACCTCTGCAGTAAAATCCACGTGACCGGGGGTATCGATGATATTGATCTGGTGATCTCTCCAATAAGTTGTGGTAGCTGCAGATTGAATAGTGATTCCCCGCTCCTGCTCCTGACTCATCCAGTCCATGGTAGCGGCACCGTCGTCTATTTCCCCGATCCTATGAATTTTTCCCGTATAGTATAATATGCGCTCTGTTGTTGTAGTTTTACCTGCATCAATATGAGCCATAATTCCGATATTTCGCATTTTTTCCAACATAATGCTTTTATAATAGAGAAAATACAAAGTTTTCACAAGAGGTAAAAAAACAGATGAGTCCCATACATCCCATCTGCCATATCCACCACTATAGACTTCTCTACATCAATTCACCACATTCAAAGGTTTTCCATTCAAAAATGCTCGGATATTATCTGCTGCAATACTCATTAATCGCATGCGGGCTTCTCTTGTAGCCCAAGCAATGTGAGGCGTCAAAATGCAGTTTGGAGCATGAAGCAAAGGATTATCCTGAGCCATAGGTTCTTTGCTGATTACGTCGGCACAAAAACACCCAACCTTTCCATCTTTAAGAGCTTCCGCCATGTCTATTTCATTAACCAAGGGCCCCCGAGCAGTATTAATGATAATCACCCCTTCTTTCATCTTTGCAATGCTGTCTTTGTTGATCAGATTTTCCGTTTCACGTGTTAAAGGAGCATGAAGACTGATAACATCAGACTCTTTCCACAATTCTTCCAAAGAAACAGCTTGTATACCGCTGTTTGCAGGTATTTTTGCAGGAGTTCGGGTGAAACAGATAACTTTCATCCCCAAAACTTTGGCAACAGTGGCTACGGAAGCCCCGATACTACCATAACCGAATATTCCTAACGTTTTGTTCCACAATTCAATTTGGGGAAATTTCCAATAACAAAAATCTTCAGAACGAATCCAATCTCCATTATGAACAGATTGACTATGTTCGTATACATGACAACAAGCTTCCATCAACAGAGCAAACACAAATTGACTGACAGCCTGACTACTGTAGCCGGGAATATTGGTAACAGGTATGTTTCTGTTTTTTGCAGCGTCTAAGTCTATAATATTGTATCCTGTAGCCAGTACACCGATGTATTTTAAATGGGGACAGGCAACAAGGATTTCTTCAGTTATGAGCACTTTATTTGTTAAAATAATATCCGCATCACCGATACGTTCTACAACTTTATCCGGTGCTGTTCTTGGATACACCTTTATGTCTCCCAGTTTTTCGACAGGTTCCCAAGTAATATCACCAGGATTGACACAATTTCCATCCAAAACTACTATTTTCATAATCTTCCCCAAACAAAAAACTTTAGTAAATATCTTCCACGATTTCCTGAGGAGGAACTTCCAGCAAATGAGGATTCTTTAAATGCTTTTTTATTTCTCTCAAAGCTGAAGCATAGTAAAATCCATCACAAATTCGGTCATCCAATGTAAAATTACAATCGAGATATCTAGTTTGTCCGATAACATTGTCAGAAAGCAACTTACGCTCCCGGCGATTTGTAGAAAAAGCCACAAAAACGGGAACATTTCCCAAATCATATAAATGATGGTAAATTACCGGGACTCCCAAAGAACCGATTGCCGTAAAAAGCACGGAACCGTGAAAAGGACTTTCTTTTGTCAAAATTCGAGGTAACCAGCCATGGGTATCCAACCAGCGGACAAAAGCAAAGGTCATCGTCAAAAAAATCTGTGGTATTCTTAAAAACAATCTACCCAAACTTACAACGATATCTTCTTCCGAGGGTGAATTTTGAAACTGAGTTATTTTATCAGTCATTTGATTGTACACGTCAAAAATCGTTGCATCGGGATTAAAGAAAAACTTAATCATTGTTTCAGGGGCTTCAAGTTTTAACTCTTTCTTAACTGCCATTATCACTTCAATACCATGCCGGGCATAAAGACGATTGGCTGAAACAAAACGATTGATACCCGGTCTCTGAGAAATAGCCCGGACATAGGCAGCAATGAGGACATGCATGATACCGAATCCGGGTAGGTTTCTCTCTTCCCTTATTCTGTGAACATAGGAATCTAATTCTGTCGTCGGTATAGAAAAATTAAACAAATTCTGTGATCCACTTCTTGTGGGCATGAGATACGGAATCAGCTGAGTAATGGGATCCAAGGATCGTAATAACCGTCCGTCAACTCTGTCTCCCCATCGCTTCTTATATTTCGGTTTACTTTCTTCCATATCTTTTAGCGCAACATTATCTGTTCTCTGTAAAGCTTCATTATCTCTGACCATAATTCATTGTACTACAAAAAACTCAATTATGTCAAACTTACTTTATGCTAAGTCACATTTTTTCGTTGTATTTTATTTCTTTCGTTGTTATACTCATCCCATGAAATTAGTTTTAGCTCCCATGGCAGCCATTACACACCAAGCTCTCCGTCTACTAATCCAATCTTTTGGTGGATGTGATGAGTACTTTACAGAAATGATCCAAGCCGGAACCCTTTTAACCGGTGGTCCTTTTGAAAAATATTATCTGTTACAGGATCCAGAACCCCAAAAAATCGTGTGGCAAATTACCGGTAACAAAAAAGAATCTATGGGGCAAGCAGCTGCTCTGTTATCGGACTTGGGAGGAGTTGGGGTAGATATAAACATGGGTTGTTGTGCCCCTGATATTGTTCGTACAGGTGCCGGCATTGCATGGATGTTAAAGCCGATTTCCGAAACAGAAGCCATGGTTAAAGAAGTGGCAAAAAACGTTAAAAAAAAATCCGATTTGAGATTTAGCGTTAAAATGCGGCTAGGTGCAGAAGACTTTACAGAAAAAAGTTTACAAAACTTTGTGGATATGCTGGTATACAACGGAGTGGAGCAAATCACGCTACACCCAAGGACAGAAAAGGAAAAATACAGAAACCCGCCTCGCTATCAATGGTTTTCTTTTCTTTGTGATTATGTAGAAGAAAAACAGTATCCTGTCTCTCTTGTACTTAACGGCGGAATTCAGGATAGTGCCGGAGTACAAAAAATAATAACAACAGAGCCCAGAGTATCTACGCTTATGATAGGAAGAGCTGCCGTTCAAAAACCATGGATTTTCTCTCAAATACAAGGAAGTAATCCTGAGTCGGTGGATTTATTACAACTTGGCTTTGATTTTATTGACAATTTAATGCTTTATCAACCTCCGGAGTTTTATAAAACTCGGCTGCAAAGGTTTTTCGCTTTTTACAGCGACAATGTACAATTCGCCCAATATTTAAGAACACAACTCCTCAATCACCCCACACCGGAGGGTTGTAAGAAAGAATTGGAGAAATACTTTGAACAATGTCCTCATGAACGGTACAAAAACCTATAATGTCTACTTAAGAAGTGTCTTGAGATTTTTTATTCCGGTGGTTTACTAAACCTCATACAGTTATGTGATGGAATTTTCCTTTAAAAATCTTTCCAAAAGAGCACAAGCCGAGCCTACAAATAACTCACAGGGACGCACTGTATAATACTCTTCAGTTCGTTTAGAAGGCACAGGAGTATCAGCCCCTAAAGTGGACAAACCCAACAATTCGCGGCAAATCAATGATCCGTTAGTTTCCTTAAAAGCTGCCGCCAATTCTTGAACACGACTGTATTGTACAGCCTTCTCATCATCTGCCTCGGGCTCACTGTAACCGCAATACAAACCTAAGGCTAAAAAAATACCGCTGAGGGTTCCGCATACTTCTCTGAGACGTCCCATTCCACCTCCAAAAGAAGATGCCATACGCATGGCGGTGTTCATATCAAGTCCCAAATCTTCATAAAAAGCGCCAAAGGTGGATTGGCAACAATTATATCCTTTACGGAACATTTCCATGCCCCTTTTTGCTGCCGGGGACAACTCTTCTAGTTCTTTCCTTTTACCTTCTTTACTTGAAGATTGAAACTTGATACTTTTCATGGTACATCCTGTTATACTTTTTCCAAAACAGCAACTGTATCATCCATGACCGACACATCAACGTCTTCCACAGCACCTTTATCCACTGCAGCTGTTACCATGGGGTCTATAGGTAAACGTCCCAACAAAGGTATATTATATTGAGCAGCAACCTTATCCACATTGCTTTCTCCGAATAATTTGATTTCTTTGCCACAGTCGGGACATTTCACATAACTCATGTTTTCAATAATACCCAAAACAGGAATAGGGGTAGGCATCATATTTGCCATTTTCACAGCTTTTTCCACAATCATCCCTACCAACTCCTGTGGAGTAGCAACAACAATAATCCCAGAAACAGACAGAGACTGAAATACAGTAAGAGGAACATCTCCTGTTCCGGGAGGCATATCCACAAACATGTAGTCAACATCTGACCATACCACGTCCGTCCAAAACTGTTTTACCATGCCGGCGATAATAGGGCCACGCCAAATAACGGGATCAGTTTCCTGAGGTAACAGAAAATTAGTAGACATAACCTGAATTCCGTCCCGAGACACTACAGGTGCTATTTCATTTTCTTCTACAGCCAAGGCCGGTCCTTTTAACCCGAAAGCTTTGGGAATAGAGGGGCCTGTAACATCCGCATCAAGGATGGCGGTACGATAACCTTTTTTACTCATGGCAACAGCCAAAAGTGAAGTTACCAGCGATTTACCTACGCCACCCTTTCCGCTGACAATACCAATCACTTTTTTCACACTACTTTTAGGATGCAACTTTTCATGCAAATCCCGACTGGCACACTCCTGCCCGCAACTATCACAATTATGGGAACAACCTTCACTCATATTCTTTTCTCTCCATTATTTTGACAAAATATAATATGACCAAGCCTTATCTGATTTTGCAATATGACTGAAAAGCCACTTCAGCAAAAAATCATAGAGAACAAGTCCGTCCTCTTGTTTGGGCTCTGCCAATTTTTCCATATCTGCATTTATCTTTTTTATAAACTGTTCGTGCTGCATCTTGTGAAAACTAACCTGAGGATATCCCTCTTTTTCCAAAAAATCGGCTTCATAATTTAAGTGATATTGAGTATAATCCACCAATTTTTTTAGCTCATCCTTTGCCCTTCGTTTGTATTCCTCTGGATTGCCGGTAGCCAAATCATACACTTCATTGGCGATTACGACCAATTGCTGATGCTGTTTATCGATATCGGGAACATTTAAGTTATATTGATCCGTCCATTCTAACCGTTCTGCCATAACAAACCTCACTTTTGTTTAAGATAAAAATTTACAAATTAGTTTCTTCTCCCCTAAAATAGTAAAAAAGAAACGAAAAGTCAAATCTCAACTCTAAAAGAGCCCTGAAATATTACCTTGGTCATCTACATCAATATTTTGTGCCGCAGGAATTTTAGGTAGTCCGGGCATAGTCATAATATCCCCGGCAAAAGCGACAACAAACCCTGCTCCCGCATACAACTGCACATCCCGAATGGGGAATACATATCCCTTAGGAGCACCACGCCACGTTTTTTCATGAGATATGGAATTCTGTGTTTTTGCTACACAAATCGGTAAACTACCGAATCCTTGTTCTTCATACTGGGCTATTTTTTTCAAAGCTTTGGGAGCGATATCTACTGAGTCTGCACGGTAAATTTCCTTTGCAAGAGTTTTTAATTTTTCCGTGAGGCTCAGCTGGGCATCATACAGAGGACTGAATCGAGCCTCCCAGCTTTCACATAAATCAACTACGGATTTAGCCAAAGTTTCTGCTCCGGCACTGCCTTTACCCCAAGCTTCACTAAGGCATAATTCCACACCCATTTTTTTACACAAATCCGTCACCACAGAAATCTCTTCTTCAGAATCTCCCGTGAAGCGATTTAAGGCAACTAAAGCCGGCACTCCAAACTTTTTAACATTTTCGATGTGCACAGATAAATTTTCAAAGCCTGTTCTGACTGCTTCTGGATCGGAAGCATGCAATTCACTCAATGCAACACCTCCGTGCATTTTCAAAGCCCGAACAGTAGCTACAATGACAACTGCAGAAGGCTGCAATCCCCCCACACGACATTTGATGTCAAAGAATTTTTCTGCGCCTAAGTCCGCAGCAAAACCAGCTTCCGTTACTACGTAATCCCCTAGAGCCAATGCACACATGGTAGCATTCAGGCTGTTACAACCGTGGGCGATGTTAGCAAAGGGACCGCCATGAACAAACACCGGCGTTTTTTCCAAAGTCTGCACCAAATTGGGACGGATGGCATCTTTTAAGAGAGCGGCAGCGGCCCCCACGCATTTTAAATCTCTGAAATATACAGTTTCTTTGTCATAAGTATACCCGACAATGATATTTCCCAACTTTTCTTTTAATTCCGCAATGGAGCGGGATAAACAGAGAATAGCCATAATTTCACTGGCTACTGCGATGGTAAAATTATCCTCACGGGGTACCCCCTCCGTTCTTCCACCTAATCCCACAATCACATTACGTAAAGCCCGATCATTTAAATCTACACACCGTTTCCATGTAACAGTTCTCGGATCTATATTCAAGGAATTTCCTTGTTGAATATGGTTATCAATAAGAGATGCAATCAAGTTTGTTGTTATAGAAACAGCATGTATATCTCCTGTAAAGTGAAGATTAATATCTTCCATGGGAACGATTTGAGAATAACCTCCTCCACAGGCACCGCCTTTTATACCAAAAC
The DNA here is from genome assembly GCA_018883625.1 of Candidatus Treponema excrementipullorum. Classification (GTDB taxonomy): domain Bacteria; phylum Spirochaetota; class Spirochaetia; order Treponematales; family Treponemataceae; genus Treponema_F; species Treponema_F excrementipullorum. Next base: position 5,681 of record JAHLFV010000043.1, on the reverse strand, counting down.
AGGGGCCTAAAGACGGTTCCCGTAAAGCAATCACCGCTTTTTTTCCAATGCGGTTCAGCCCATCTCCCAATCCTATCGATACGGTAGATTTTCCTTCTCCTGCCGGTGTGGGAGTAATTGCTGTAACAAGAATAAGTTTTCCCGGCTTATTTATAAATTGACTTTGAAGTTTTTTTAACGATGCAAGGCTGATTTTAGCCTTATACTTTCCGTAGTAATCTAAATCCCCTTCACCCAAACCGATTTTGTGTGCAATAACAGAAATCGGTTCCATAATATTTTTTTGCACTATTTCGATATCAGAAAGCATATAAACCTCTCAACTTCACGATAATCACAGTATACAAAAAACAGAAAACTATGCAAAGAGGAAAATTTTTATATCCGCAAAATTGTCCTTTAAACAGACCCTTGCGTAACACAGTAAAATGTGATAGAACATGTACAGGTATTAGATTATATAAATAAGGTAGAATTACATGGGAGCACGCGGAGAACTGTTTACGACCCAAGTTACTTTGGATAACAGATCTTATTTCTTTAACGTTAAAGAAAACAGAAACGGTGATATTTTTCTTCAGGTTGTCGAAAGCAAAAGCAGAAACGGAGAAGATTTTGATCGTCATGCAATAGTTGTGTTTGCAGACGATATGCAGAAATTTTTTAAAGGACTAGACTCTTCTTTAACTTTTATCGAAAAAGAGAAAAAGGAAAGAGCAAAAATCGCAGCAGAAAAAAAGTCTGCAAAAGCTGCAGCTTACGGCGGAAAAAAGGTTTTTAAGAAACCTATGTCTTCCGAAGAGGAAAGAAAAAAGGACGGTGTAAAAAGAACCGGTAGAGTCCACGTTGTTTCAAAAAGAAATACTTCTGAAAACGAATAAGCTAACAAGTGTACTTAAATGACCTTCTCTGTATAGGGGAAGGTCCTAATTTTTTTAAAGCTTCCTTGTGTTCCTTGGTCAAATAACCCTTGTGCTTTTCGTATCCATAGCCTGGGTAGAGCATCCCCATTTCCGTCATTACTCTGTCCCGTTCATTTTTTGCAAGTATTGAGGCTGCCATAACCTCCGGGTATGTTCCGTCAGCTTTGGGAATTCCTTTACAAGGGAAAGGCACTTTAGGAACAAAATTGCCGTCTGCAATCCCCTGAATGAACACCTCTGTTTCGCTACCGAATTCCCGTGCAATAAAATCGGGTATTTTTTTTTCTAAATCTTCAAAGGCTCTAGCCATAGCCAAAAGACTGCTTTGTAAAATATTGATTTCATCAATGGTTTTGTGATCCACGTAGCCAATTCCCCAGCAAGCCCTTTCTTTGATAAGGGGTTCCACTTCCAAGCGTCTTTTTTCCGACAATTTTTTTGAATCATTCAATATATCTACCGGAAAATCCGGGGGTAAAATCACCGCCGCCGCATACACAGGCCCAGCCATCGGACCTCTGCCGGCTTCATCAAAACCGCATATTACAGATACAGTCATCATTCATCCTTTACAATCTGAAACCAGTGGTTTTTATCAGAGTCCTTTGTATGCACTCCTTCATTTTGGGTTCCGTCAACCGTAATATCCTGATCAAAGGTCAAGCGACCATGAACATCGGTATCATCCACAGCAACAGAGTCACCGGCGATTGCAGCATCAGAAGCACTGTCCTCTCCTGTTGCCTCAGTCTCTGACATATTGTCTTTATTCTCTTGTACACTACGTTCTTCTAAGTTTTTTTTCTCGGTTTCCAGGGAGCTTTCTAAATTTCCCACAGGCTCTTCTTCTACGGTATTAAAACCTTCCTCCGAACGGTTTTCAGAAAAACTCAAGGTGCCTTCAATACCGTCTTCCTGGGTAAAACCTGCACAAAGATAATACAACTCGTTATCTGCAAGATGGATGGTAACTTGAGGTCTGTCTGCTACATAATCCAAACTGACAGAGAGGGTATCCCCTTTGGAATTAAATAGGACCACAAAGGCCTTATCTCTGATCCAAATACCTTTTTCATCACAAAGGCCTATGGTGTAAATCCCTTGTTCTTGGGGAGAAAAAACAAATAGAGGAGAAATAATATCTGCAGTAAAATTTAAAGGACTGGCTGTAGGGGCATACACCAATGTGGAAGGTATTGGATGATTGTGCTCACCCGAAAAAAGGCTGTTTATCTTTTTTTCTATAGATTCAAAAACCTCTTTGTGAGGTTGTAACAGTTCGCCCAAGTCAACATAATTTTGATCGTTACCATATTCAATTTCCAAAGTATCGGAAACAGTATTTTGAGCATTAAAATCCAATGCATACCAGTTTCCCGTCTGACTTTGAAAATAATATGTACATGCATCTACAAAGGCTACTTCTCCGGGAAAAACACCTATATCCTTTTTGAACAGTACTGTACCTGACCCCAAATCAAGAACAGTCACCTGAGGTTTCGCATCAATAAAAATAACTGTATCCTCAAAAATACCCGGTAAAGACACCACGGGATACTGGTTATTATACTCCCACATTACTTTTCCGTTGTAATCTTTTACCGTTACAGTTTCACCGCGGATAACTCCATAGGGTTCCGTAAAATATATATCCTCTCGATTTTGAGAAATCGTCTCTATTTCGGAAAAATCCACAGAAACAAGCTTTGGCTCTAATCCGGCAATGGCAGTCCCAGCCTTTACTATTTCTTTTTTAGAGAGAGAATCAGGAATCGAGGTGTCTCCTTTTTTTCCACTAATAATGGAGACATCAAGCCCCTGTATTGCTCCTAAAGATCTTGCAACGAAAAAAAGGATTCCGCCCCCCACAACTAAAAACCCAATTACAACAAATATAATGATTTTTATTTTTTTACTCATACAGGATAACTCCCCCAAATTGAACTATCCGTTCGTATATACAGCACATTCTGTTTTCGGAAAAAATTCATTATAACACCTAAAAACTTTCTGTCGGTACTGCTTCTGGGTTACACTGATTTTCATCCTTCAGCCAACTTTGAGATAGTCGCTGAAAATAATACGAACCGATGGTATGTAAACACTCCAAATCGGTGGTAAAGTCTTCAATATCTGTTTCATTAAGACAGTAGAGTATAAAATAGTCCTCTTCTGCAAAAGATGCTATTGTAGCAGTGCGTGGAGACACTACATCTTCCGGTAAAAAGCCGTATTGTTCCCCCAACTCCCTGCAGTACATGAGAGCTTTCTTTCCCCGTTCTGCCATAGTAACCTCATGATAATAGGTTGAAACAAAAGTCTTGATTTCCTTTGCTTCTTCCGTGTAATCCATCAAATACATAACTATCGGGTCACTTGTTACTTCCCGCCAATCAATACCGGGAACAAAGGGAATAGTATCTGCCGGTACAGAACTATCATCATGCCCACCTTGCCCCTCAAGGGTGGCATCAGTTTCTTTCTCTTGCACAGGGGTTTTATCGCTACTCTCTATATCGATATCTTCTTGAAGGGAAGCATCATTCTCTTGTATACTCTCTGATCCGGTAGCGTGTTCCGTCTCCGGTTGCTTTGACTCCCCTTCTGTCTGTTCATTATTAGACAGAACATCTTTTTTTTGGGTTTCATCAAAATTCTTAAAATCCTCATATAAGGCAATGAGTTCTTCCAGCTTAACGTATCCTTTATATAAACTCAGTTTCTGCGTTATTTCATCAGGAGGAATAAAGTCTTTTCCATCTTGTGCATCCTGAAACAGCGTTAACTTCCTGACGGGAACTACATAAGACGGTATATATTTTCTTCCGGTCATGTAAACAAAAAGTTTATACACTTGATTTGTCCACTGATGCAGTACTGTTTCTTCATTTTCTATCGATGCAAAAAAATTGTCTATCTTAAGCTGTAACTCACTTGTTTGTTGTCCATAGTTTTTTTTATCTTCCTCACTGATAGACGGAAAAACAAAAGACTCAAACCACAAAGATTCTGCCATAATATATGGTTCCAATTCTTTGTGTGGAAAAGACAAATCAATTAATTCAGAGAATTTGTCAAGATAATCCGTATACTCCAGGACTCCCAGTTTTTTCCATTCTTCCGTAAGCTGTAAAACTTCTTCCGAGGAAGAGATTTCCTGTTCTTTCACATCGGCCCCCTCAACCTCTTGGCTCCACGTAGGACACAGAAAAAAGCCACCAAGAAAAAGAAACATCGTCAAAGAGAAAATTTTTTGTATGGTCTTTATCAAATTTAGCTCCTGGGAAATCCTGAAACGGTATTTCCGCTGTTTTTCAAAACTGTACAGTTTTTATCAGCCCATATTGCCTCAGGCTGCTCATAGGCAGTCGTCTTTTTGTCTCCGGCTACCGTTTTCCTACCTTCAGATTTAAAAAAGTTATCTGTTACAGAAAAAGTTACGCTATTTAATTCTGCAATTCTGCCCAAATCAGAAAATACGCTGCAGATAGACTGAGTTAATCCAAAATCTCCACCAACAAGTGAAAATACAACAGCAGTGGGGGCTACTACTGTATAACGGCTGTTTGAGCTGTTAACGGACGTACCCGTACCGGACAAAATAGCCCCGTAACTCTCTGTTTGAAGCGTTATACCTGTATTCAAAATTTCCAAGCAAGAATTATCTGACTTTATTAAAATTCCATTTTTGGAAAAATTGGTAATCAATTCGCAGTTATCAAACACAACAGAAGACGTATTTATATAAAATAAATACTCTTGCATTGACTGATTGTTTTGCAGGATTTGGTGTTCAAACACACAATTATCAAAAGTCACTTTTGCTTTATTTCCCACATGAATAGAGGCATTGGGAAATAAAAAAAAGCCTGATCGTGAAGACCTACCGTAAAATTCACAATCAGAGATAATATCCATTTTTTCTGATATGACAAACATCCCGTCAACATACACACGGGTAAAATCCCGCTCATTTATTACATCCACTAATTGTTTTACGGAGGTAAAGGGTTTAGTTGCACTACCATCAGCATCCTTAGTCTGTACACTTTGTGTAGAAATATAATAACTAAAGGGGTCTATTACCACATCGTAATGTGACACAGCACTGATATTTCCTCCGGCATCTACATTGACGGCTTTCACTCTGTACAAAACAGCTTCATTTGTCATAGGTTCCAATAAAACAGAGCCATCTTCGTAAAGAGTAAAATCAGTGAGTTCACTTTTACTGAGTATTTTATCTTGTTTAGCGGCGGGAATTTCATCTGTTCCCTTAAAGTACCCCGGAAATTCTTCTACCGAATAATACAAATGACATTCCCTGTCGCCTTCAAAAGATACAGATACCGTATCTCTGCTAAAAAAATCCGGTACTTTGGGAAGTATTTTCGGTTCTGGAGGAAGTTTCTTATCTACAAGTATGTGAAGAGGAAAAACTCCCTGATATACGTTTTCGTAAAATACATCTACGGAAAAATCCAATTCCAATTCTTCCCCGGGAAAGGCATCAATACACAGAGATTTTTCCGGCATCATGTCGGAACCGGTAGGCCGTAAGGTATAGCCTTCTCCGACTTCCAGAACAACAGCTTTGTTACCCTTATACTGTTGGATAAACTCAGGTTTGGCTGGAATCGTAAAACTGTACACAGGATTTGATGTTTTATAATCTACACTCTGCCAGTAAATCGTATTATTTTTGCTTCTGTCGATATACACAGAAGATCCCGGTGCTTGCCAAAAATCGTTATCAAG
>JAHLFV010000042.1 GCA_018883625.1 Candidatus Treponema excrementipullorum | reverse complement strand
GGAAATAAGTAGTGGATTTAAAAAGAAATTTAGAATCACTTTATATATCATTATTTTTATAGCCGTAGAAATAGTCTTTGGTTATTTTACCTTAAAATCAAGAAATCTCTTTTTGAGCAACTCTGTTAATTATGGCAGTTATTTGGCTCAAGCTCAAACCGATAAAATTGAGACACAATTAGGAGAATATGTTCTATCCATCAAGTTGGCCGGCACGTATCTTGATGAAATGCTTGCTCTGAATGCGTCCGATGAACAAATACACCAAGGAATGGTATCTTTCCGTAACAAAATAGCAAACGAATTCGGAGACAATGTTATTGATATATACGCTGTTTTGAATGGTCGTATTATGGCAGCTAACCGGGCTTCTTGGGGAAGATAAAAGCCGCATTTTTCTATGGCGATTTCATGCAAAGGGCGTTCCATGCGGCTTCCCTTTGTTTTTTCGTACTCGGCAGTGATTTCTTTTTCAAACTTGCTGTATTTTACGTCGGCAAAACGCAAGAATATCAAGCCAAGAATCGGTTCTGCGTATTCGGTAGATTTTAAGCCGGAATTGGCACGCAACTGGTCGGCGGTTTCCCACAGGGTATCTTTTAGGTTTTTCAGTTGTTTGTCTGTCATGTACTTTCCTCCCAGCCGGTTGTGATAAAAGGTGCCTTGTCCTATACCAAGTTCCGGGAAACGGAAACTTAGGGTCAGGGCATGCATATCGCTGATGGATGTATACTACCACAGATTCTCTAAATAATACATACTTTTAGGCGGTCTTTTCTCGGAATATTGTTTGTTGGAAAGTACCCGTACGTGTTGTAATCATTGATGAGTAGAACGGGAAGCAGAACAACACGTGTATGTCAGTCTGACCATCCTAGCTTGGTTTAAAGCCCAGACTAGGCGTGTTGTTCAGGCATCCTAGATTGGTTTAAAGTCCAAACTAGACCCGCATGATTTCAAACGTGTTTCCGGGGGATGGGATAATCCTCAAAACGACCGCTGGGTGTAGAATAATAGGTAGATGTCGGATATCCATCTGGAGAGCTTTTATTTAGCTTTCTATCCCTTTATCTTGTACAAAAACTCTAAAAACAGTACTATTATAACGACTTTTTCAGTTATTTTACGATACAATAATAATTATAAAATCTATACCACACTTAAGGAGAAAATCCATGGCTTTAACTTTGGCAGAAAAGATTTTACAAGCTCACATTGTTAAAGAGGCTTGTCCCGATACGGAATTTGTTCCGGGAATACCTATCCGGCGGGGAGCAGATATTGCAATTCGCATAGATCAGACCTTGACACAAGATGCAACAGGTACCATGACCTACCTTCAATTTGAAACCATCGGTATTCCCCGGGTCAAAACAGAATTGTCTGTTTCTTATGTTGACCATAATACATTGCAGACAGATTTCCGCAACATGGATGACCATCGATATCTTCAAAGTGTGGCAGCAAAATACGGTTTGTATTTTTCCCGTGCCGGTAACGGTATTTGTCATCAGGTACATTTGGAGCGGTTTGGTAAACCGGGTAAAACGCTTTTAGGGTCAGATTCCCATACTCCCACAGGAGGCGGTATCGGAATGATTGCCATCGGAGCCGGCGGTCTTGACGTGGCTGTTGCCATGGGCGGAGGTGCATTCCACTTGGCAATGCCTAAAATCTACGGTGTAAAATTGACAGGCACTTTGAAAAAAGGTGTGGGTGCAAAAGATATTATTTTGGAAGTACTGCGCCGTGAAACAGTGAAAGGCGGTGTGGGAGCCATTTACGAATATTTTGGAGAAGGAGCTCAAGCTTTAACTGTTCCTCAACGGGCAACCATTACAAACATGGGTGCAGAGTTAGGAGCAACCTGCAGCATTTTCCCTTCCGATGAAACTACCAAAGCATTTTTGGAAGTTATGGGTCGCTCAGAAGCTTGGACAGAACAAAAGGCAGATGAGGGAGCTCAGTACGATAAACTTATCGAAATAGATTTGAGTGCTTTGCAGCCTTTGGCTGCTCAGCCCCATTCTCCCGATGCCATTGCGTCTATTGCATCCATTGCAGGAAAAAAAGTAACTCAGGTATGTATCGGTTCCTGTACCAACAGCTCTTTGGATGACTTGGCAGCAGTAGCAGCTATTGTAAAAGGCAAACATATTGCTCCCGGGGTAGAAGCTGGTATTGCTCCCGGTAGTCGGACAACTCTTCTTATGGCAGAAAAAGCCGGTATTTTAGGTGAACTTATCAGAGCCGGATTCCGTATTTTGGAAAGTGCCTGCGGTCCCTGTATCGGTATGGGATTTGCTCCCAATACGGAAGGTGTTTCTTTAAGAACCTTTAACAGAAACTTTAAGGGGCGCAGCGGAACAGCCGATGCCAATGTATACCTTGTGTCACCGGAAACAGCAGCCGCAGCAGCCATTACCGGAGTTATTACCGACGCTACAACCTTACAGTACGAAGATCCGTCATACACAACCGAAGGTAGAATTTCTTTGTTAACAGGAACCTTAGCCGGTCTTTCATCTCAGGCAATTACAGGCATAGCCACCGATGACGGTATGTTAATTCCGCCTTTAGATGAAGCAGAGGCTTCAAAAGTTGAAATTCTTCGTGGTCCCAATATTAAACCCTGTCCCCCGGCTCCGGCTTTTGAAGAAAAATTAAAGCTACCTGTTCTGTTAAAGGCAGCAGACAATGTATCTACCGATGATATTATGCCGGCAGGAACAAAGGTATTACCCTTCCGCTCCAATATACCGGAAATTTCAAAGTTTACATTTGAACGTATTGATGCGGATTTCTATAAAAAAGCTGAAGCAGGCAACTTTTCCGGTTGTATTGTAGTAGGCGGAGAAAATTACGGTCAGGGATCTTCTCGGGAACATGCCGCCTTAGGTCCCATGTATTTGGGTGTTCGGGTAGTACTTACCAAGTCTTTTGCCCGTATCCATCAGGCAAACTTAATCAATTACGGTATTTTGCCCATAACCTTTGCCAATCCCGATGATTATGACATGATTTCCGAAGGTGATACTTTGGAACTTACCAACATTGAGGAAGCTGTAACTACCGGTGCAGACTTTGATATTGTCATCAACGGAGCCAAGGGTACAAAAACCATCAAAGGTAAAAACTCTATGGCAGAACGAAGCAGAAACATTATTAAAGCCGGCGGACTTGCTGCTTATACTCGGGCCGGAGGCCAGTGATGAACTATCGGGCAATACGGGACCCTTTGTGGAAGCACATATTTATCCCGGAAGCTTTGGCAGACGCTCTATCCTCAGCTGATTTTATTCGGCTTTCCAGGATACGGCAGTTAGGGCCAACGGAATTAGTGTATCCCGGAGCTACCCATACCAGAGCCGGACATTCCTTGGGGGTATATGGTATTGCCCGTACTATGTTGGAAATACTGGAACGCAGAGGAGCTGCCGAGTGGATCACTCCACAAGGTAAAATGTCTTGGTATGCGGCAGCGTTGTTCCATGACATAGGACACTTTCCCTACACTCATTCCTTAAAAGAGTTGCCTTTGGAAGAACACGAAGCCCTTTCTGCCGCAATTGTTCTAAAGCCGGAAATAGCGGAGTGTATAGAAAAGGCCGGGGGAAATCCGGAGCAAACGGCAGCTATCATAGATAAACAGAGGGCAACTGATAACCGGGAAACTCTTTTTTACAGAAAACTTCTTTCCGGTGTTTTAGACCCGGATAAACTGGATTATCTGAACAGGGATGCCTATTACTGTGGTGTTCCCTATGGTATTCAAGATACGGAATATACCTTGGATCAACTGTACCCTGATATACATCGGGGTATTGTGCTTTCCGGTAATGCCATTGTTTCGGTGGAAAACCTCTTGTTTTCTAAGTATTTAATGTATCGTTCCGTATATTGGCATAAGC
>JAHLFV010000041.1 GCA_018883625.1 Candidatus Treponema excrementipullorum | reverse complement strand
TATTTTGTGCTCAAGTACTATTTGCTTTTTCAATTCCTCTGTGTATTTGGACATTAAAAATGCACCTCCTAAAATTGAACTTTTTTTGTCCAACTTTAGGGGTGCACTTCAAAAGTATGATTTTAGGGTAGCTTTTTTAGTGAAGTATTTTTATCGTTTTTTTTATAACTATTTAGCGTATATAGTATAAGTTAAGGTTGTTTCCTTTCCGTTAATGTCTTTTACCCGGAGAGTGAAAGTATTTTTTCCCGGAGAAAGAGACACAGTTGTAAGAAACTGACGATCTTTTTCCGGATATATTTCGGAAGCAGCATAAAAGTTTTTTCCGTCTACAGTTAAAACATTCCTTTTACGGACAAGCACATCATAGGTAATAGCCTCAACTTCGGCACCATTGATGGCAACGCTGGTGATGTAGGGACTGCCTGTATTTTGTTCTATTGTTCTGTAGAAACTGTAAGTGGTTGCAGGTAATGTCATGTTATTGTAGAGATCAAAGATTTCTCCCTGTTTGTTTACTGCAGTAATATGTGTAATAGAAATCTTTTTTTCTTCCGGAATTTGGGACAGTAAGATTAAGGGATTGATTATCATATCCTTTTCCGTATCAACAACCTGAAAATGAAGTCCGGCATATCCCTGTTGCCATGCGGAATTGCCTCCCGTACCTAAAACAGAATTCTTTGCAATAAAGGATGCATTGGCATCGACATCGATGTCCTGCAAATTGCCATATACAGTCAATAGATTATTTTCATGAGCTAAAATTACTGCATTCCCCAAGGTAGTGGGAGCCCAGCCCATTTCCCGACTGTTTTGTCCCAAAATAGCCATAAGCTGTCCGGCTTCTGTAGATTGGACATCTTCTGCTTTGGAGAAAATCAACGAGGTATTAAAAATATCTCCCTGTAATTCGCCAAAGGATTTGTTTATCTCCGAAGTTCCTGCCACACTTTGAGGCCAGTCAAAGGCTATAACCATGGAAACAAAAAAAAGTATAATAGCGCAAACAAAAAATATTTTTGTGTAAGATTTCACCTCTTCCTCCCGATTAATTTTGAGCCAAATGTAATTTTAGAATTTCAACATCTTTACCTATGTAGAGGTCGTCTTCATCTACAACAATAAAAGAAGACTTTGCCTGATAAGAAAAAGAACCGATAACGCTATCACCATTTTCTATAAGGTACACGGTATAGTCATCTTTATTTTTTGTCAGTACTAACGTAATGTTTGTCGTTTCAGACTCTTCAATAGCCACAATTTGTCCCTTGACAGGCAACATGGTGTGGCTGTAATTTTCCGTATTTACAACCCCCAGTCCTTGATAACAGCTATAGTACACAAGCTTTTCATCAGAACTGAACTTAACAAGTACGGGAACTCTTAAATTACCTTGTAAATATGTATGAAAGACAACTTTGTTGAGACCATTTGTTTCCTTTGTCAAAACAAAACGTTGCTGATCTATTCCAGAAACGCAAGCTAAAAAATTCCCTGATTCAGAAATTGCTGTTCCTAAGATAATGGGATACTGACTGCCACCCGGTTCAAAAACTTGTTTTAATTCTCCCTCGGTGGTATAGGTTACAAGGCTACCGTTTGCATATCCGATTGCCGTACCGCTGGAAGAAGAAGCAAAAGCCGTAATAGGTGCGTAGCCCTCAAAACTCCATACCTCTTCTCCTTGAGGATTGTAATGTGCAACTCCGTATCCACCGGGAGTAAAAATATAAATTCTGTCTTCAGAAAAGAAAGGAAATCCCGGTCTATCTATGGTAAAAAGGGGACTTTGTTGCAAGCCTACCAAATCCGGGGTATATACGGATGTCTTTTTTGAGTCAGCGGGGTAGGTAGCCCAATAAGAGGAAGATATAGTTCCCTGAAATGGATAGGAAGTCAGAAGGGCTATTTCACCTTCAGGAGTAAAATATCCTAAAATTTGTCCCAGTTGAAAAGGAATTTTCTTTGAAGCGTTTTCAACAGCAAGGGCTCTGTCTGTTATAGTAATTTTCCACTGAGGGATTAGCTTTAATTCCTTGCCTAAGGGCTTTACAGCTACCAATACATAGATTACTATGAAGAAAAGGGCCAGCAAAGAATAGAGTGTAATTTTTTGCTTAGTTGTCATTTTTTCATGGTATAATAATAGACCAAATTTGTAAAGAGAGGATACTTTCATGGAAAAAAGTCAAATGATGGAACTGTTTGAAAAAGCAAAGGTTGCGTCAAAAAATTCTTATTCTCCTTATTCAAAATTTCCTGTGGGTGCAGCTTTGCTGATGGAAGATGGCTCTGTTGTTACCGGAGCAAATATTGAAAACAGATCTTTCGGGTTATCAAATTGTGCAGAAAGAAGTGCGGTTTTTACTGCCCTTTCCGCCGGTTATCGGACTTTCAAAGCTTTAGCTATAGCAACACCAAAAGCAGATTACCCTGTGGGACCTTGTGGGGCATGTCGCCAAGTGTTGACAGAGTTTGCGCCGGCAGGTACTCCGGTTTGTTTTGGTGCTTCTGAGGATAACATGGTGTTTACCACTTTAGGTGAATTGTATCCTTACGATTCACTTCATGAGCTGGGAAGTGATACCTAGTATCGGTACGAGACAATATCTTAATTTTCTCTATGTAAGCCTTGACATTATAGCGTAAACGATGCAAAATAAAGGTATAATTTGATAGATTTAGCAGAGGTTTACAGTGACAGATGATATACTTACCATAGAGGAAGTTGCAAAATATTTGAGAGTATCCGAGCGAACGGTTTACGACTGGGCACAAAAGGGAGAGATTCCTTCAGGGAAAATCGGTACTGTATGGCGTTTTAAAAAGTCAGAAATTGAAAAATGGGTAAATGACAGATTGACTTCAAGTGCAAGGCCTATGACTCAGTCTTCTACGGTACAGGTAAAGAATATCCTTTCTCCTGACAGAATCGTATTTTTAAATCATTCAACAAAGCATGATGCCTTGGTAGCCCTTGCATTGAATTTAAGTACCGCACCTCAGGTAAAAAACGGACAGGAACTGACAACAGAGATTTTGAAGCGGGAAGAACTTATGTCTACCGCCATCGGTCGGGGAATAGCAATTCCTCATGTACGCCTTGCTTCCGTTACGGACTTGGTTATGGCTGTGGGTATCAGTAAAACTGATATTATCGATTTTAACACTATAGATGACACTCCTGTTCGGTTGCTTTTTATGATTGCTGCTGCATACAATCAGCATTCTTACTATTTGCAGACATTGTCTTTTTTCAGTTCTCGGCTAAAAAATCAGGAACTGAGAGATGGCTTATTGGCTGTAGAAACACCTATGGATGCATACAATCTATTGATAAAAGAATAAAGTCAAGAATTGTTTGTTAT
>JAHLFV010000040.1 GCA_018883625.1 Candidatus Treponema excrementipullorum | reverse complement strand
TTCTTTTTGTTCCGGCGTGGTAAGTTCTTTTACAAGTTTATGTTCCGGAGCAATTACCATATAGGTTGCTCCAAAAAGAGTGTCTGCTCTGGTAGTGTAAATCAACAGCTCTTTATCTGAGGGATTTCCTTTGTTGTCCGCGATTTTAAAAGCAACTTCTGCACCCTCGCTTTTTCCTATCCAATTTCGCTGCATTACCTTAACGGATTCCGGCCAGTCAAGTTCTTCCAAGTCTTCCAACAATCTGTCGGCATAGGCGGTAATTTTCAAAATCCACTGACGGATGGTTTTTCGTGTAACGGTTGATCCGCAACGGTCACAGCGACCTTCTTTAACTTCTTCGTTAGCCAATCCTGTCATACAGCTGGGGCACCAGTTAATGGGTGTTTCTGCTTCATATGCCAATCCCTTTTTGTACAACTGCAAAAAGATCCACTGAGTCCACCGATAGTAGTCGGGGGTACAGGTAGAAATGCATCGATCCCAGTCGTAAGAAAAACCAAAAGATTTTATCTGTTGAGTAAAATGCTCAATGTTTGCATTTGTGGTGGTGGCAGGATGGGTTCCGGTTTTGATTGCGTAGTTTTCTGCCGGCAACCCGAAAGCGTCGTATCCCATGGGATGCAGTACGTTATAACCATTCATTCTCAGATAACGACAGTAAATATCTGTTGCCGTATAGCCTTCGGGGTGTCCTACGTGAAGTCCCTGTGCAGAAGGATAAGGAAACATATCCAATACATATACCCGTTTTTCCGGCTCAAATTTTGTGTCTTCTGTTACCTTAAATGTTTTATTTTTTTCCCAATAGTTTTGCCACTTAGGCTCTATTGTCTCAAAAGGATACTTTGCCATATTTTTTCCTCATTAATACTATACTGATTACTTTGCTTATAACAGCACTCCCATTATATCACGAAATGAGTGATACGCCAAGTATAGAGAGTTATAGCTTGCAAAACGGTAGCTTATCTAGTTATGAGAGAAACAAAAAATGGATAGCTGACGTATATCGAAAAGAAAATGAGAAACACAGCACCTGTCACAGATAGTCCGTAAGATACAGCTCTAAATGTATACTCTTTTGTTTTTATCAAGTGAAATAAACCTTTTCGTCCGAACCATGCCAAATATCCAGCCAATGCTATGGGTATTGTCATGCCTAAAGACATAGCGACAATGGAATAAATACCCAGTGAAATAATATTTAGAGAATTGGACAAAATAAGAATTAAAACTGCTCCGGGACAGGGATATAATCCTGACAACAAAAAAATCACATAACTAGGTACATGTTGTTCCGCACCTTTTGTTTTAAAAGTGACAAATTCGATGGTTTCATGAACTAAAATATATAAAGCTAAACCGAATAACAGCATATAGGAGAATCCTTCCATGTATACTGCAAAACCCTCAATTTTTTGTGCCAAGGAACCTTCCACACTTTTGAACAACAGTATTAAAACTACGGCACAACCTCCGTGTAATAGTGCCAATAAAATCGATGTCAAAGCTGGTTCCCACCCAAAAGCTTTTTTTCCCAAATAAAGGCTGAAAACAATTGTTTTGCGATGTCCCGGACCTGCTGCATGAAAAATTCCATAAAGAAAAGAAATAAAAAATAAATTGAAGTAGAGGGATGTTTTTTTGTTTTCGGAAGGATTGTCATGTACATTATACAATAGATCAGCTATCTTTTCTCTCAACGTTTTTTGATTTTGGGCGGCGGTAGCAGAAACTGCTCCTGAACGTACACTTTGTACTGAATAGGCGGGAACTGTTGTTTCCTGGATATCCTGAGTTTCAGGATTTACGGAAAAAAAGGGATTTGCACAAAGCATATGACAAAGTAAACTAAGTCCGATTAAGATGGAAACAAATTTCATCAGTATGTTACCACGATTTCTATCGGATAATACGTTTGTAATCCCGGTTGCCATTCATAGTATACCCGAGTATCGGTAATAGCTCCCAACGGATTGTAATAAATAGGGTTATTTTTGTCTTGATACACCGTATACTGAGGTTGTACAGATTCATCGCAATGGAAAATTACCGGCTGCTCCTTGTCATAAGCAATATCACAAAAATAGGTATAATCATAACTGGCTATAGATATCTTCCTTTCTGATGTTGGGGGCAACTTAACAAAAAAGGAATAGGTCATTGTACCGTGAGAATGGGAAGCTTCAAAATCAAATACCGATGCAGGAGATGTAGTTGAGCCGTCGTTTCGAATAAAGGTAAAATAGTAGTAGTTTTTTAAATTAATAAATGCATTGTTGTATACTAATTGAGTTTCTTGTTCATCAAAAATACCGTTTTTATCCTGATCGTAGGCTGAAATGATATCGTTGCTAAAAAACTTATCAAAAATCCAAACCACCTTACACATATCAGGTTTTCCGTCTTTCCAATAAATTTCAAGATGGCAATCCATAAAAACATGGGGATGAGCCCAAGAAATTCCGGTTGCAAACAAAAAGAGGAAGAAAAATACACAGAAATATTTGAAACAAGACACTACATACCCTCCCTTCATTCTAGATAAAATTATTACAATATGTCAATATGTGACAGTATGCAATAAAAGCTTATCTATCTTGATGTGAAAAACACAAGTGCGTTTGTAACTGTTCTGTGTATTTTAGATGATTTATTTAAATTAGCAGTGTAATTCTGAAAAAATCACTTTGTGGGATTTTAAAGGAGTATGGAGGAATTTAATGACACATTTGAAACTTTATTCCTTGATAGTTTTATTCATATATTTTGCAGTTTTGCTGGTTGCCGTAGCTAAAGAGAAAAAAAATCGTACTATCCTAGATTATTTTTTCGGAGGCAGAACGCTTCCATTTTGGGCTTTATCCGTTACATTTATTGCTTCTTGATGGGGTGCCGGTTCTGCTATTTCTACGGCAGATTTAGCATACAGTGAAGGTTTGGGAGCTTTTTGGTACTACGGTGTGCCTGTTCTTATTGCTACTTTTTTGATGATGTTGGGGGCTGCTACAATTCGTCGCATCGGGTATTTAACCCAAGGGGAAATGCTTAAAGCCCGCTATTCCTCTTGGTGGTTTTAGGGGCGTTGTACTAACAGATATTATTCAGTTTGTTTTACTTTTGTTTTCTGCTTTAGTCGTATTTGTGGTGGCTTTTTCCAAGTCAAGAGGATGGGCTACCATAGCACAAAGTGCTGAGGTTCATAATAAAACCCAATATATGAGTATAGGAGCCCGGGGTTTCCAAGTATTTTACCTATGTCATTACCTTTGGCTGTGCTTGGACTATTCAGGCAAACGTGTGGCAACGGCTTTCAGCTACAAGAAGCGAAACCGATGCCAGAAAAATGACTGTTATGAGCTTTTTTGCCTATATACCCTTATATCTTATAGTTGTTTTTACCGGCATGGCAGCACTGGTTCTGTTTGACACTGTACCGAAGGGGGAGTGGTTACTGCCATTGTAATGAACTACATGCCTCCTGTATTGGGAGCCTTTGTGTTTGTAGGGATTTCGGCAGCTATTATGTCGACTATGGATTCTCTGATCAATACCGGTGCTATGACGTTAACCTTAGACTTATTTCCTCAGTTAGGTGATGAGACAAAAATGCTTTCCCGCTCCCATATAGCTACCCTACTTGTAACAGCCGTAGCATTGACGATAGCTCTGGGAATACGGTCTATTTTGCAGATTTCTTGGATCGCTTCCGATATCATTACCACGGGAGTTTTTGTACCTCTGGTAGCAGGATTTGTATGGCGCAGAGGTAATTCAAAGGGGGCTATGGCGTCTATGACTGTGGGCTTACTCTACAGTTTCAGTCATTTACCGGCTCAATTCGGTGTTGCTCTGCCTTTCCCTTGGAAGATTGGATCTGCCACTCAGGTTTTGGTCGGCATAGGACTTTCCTTTGTAGTGTATGTTGTTGTAAGTTTGTTTACACCTCCCGAGTACGAAAAAGCCGACGGTTTTATACAAACGGCACGGGGAAAAAAGAAGTAACTTGTATATCGTAATGGGATTTGTATATTAAATCGGAGAGTTATTTTATCAAAAAAATTATAAAAATACGTAATTTTAAAAAAAAGACTTGCATTATTTGAAATGTGTGATATCATATAACTAGATAGAGGGATATGAAAAACGATCGGCAGAGTGACCGTTAAAAACACAACAAGGGGGTCGTATGGAAAATCCACCAGAAAGAGTTGCCCCGGTTGGGGCTGATTCTTAGTATTTTTTCCGCCCGCTTTGCGGGGATATATGATTGGTTCGTCGGAAGAATAGGAGATTCTTTCCGAGAGCCGATAACAGCCGGCGTCAGGCCGGCTCTTTTTTTAAGGTATGACTCAAGTTTTCAACGTCTATACCGTGAAGCTCTGATGTTTTATTAGACTTGACAAAAAGTTTCTTTTTTGGAAGATAAAATCATGCATGCTTTTAAAGAAATTTCTCCGAAAGAATTAAAGGATAATCCCTTTGTAATGATTGGAACCGATTGGCTTCTTGTAACGGCAGCTAAGGGTGATAAGGTAAACACTATGACAGCCTCTTGGGGCGGAGTGGGAATTTTGTGGAATAAGCCTGTAGCCTTTGTGTTTATTCGGCCTCAGCGGTATACAAAAGAGTTTGTAGATGACGCCGATACACTGTCTTTATCTGTATTGAATAACTCATTCCGTAAAACTCTTAGTTACTTGGGTACCGTTTCCGGCCGGGATGAAGATAAAATACAAAAAGCCGGATTGACCATCCGATATGAAGACAATACACCGTTTTTTGATGAAGCGGAGAAAGTTTTACTTTGCCGTAAATTGTATCGACAGAATCTGGAACCGGCCTGTTTTTTGGAGCAACAAATCGATGCCAGTGTTTATCCGGAAAAAGATTATCATGCAATGTACGTGTGTGAGATAGAAAAGATTTTGACTTGTTAAGAAATTATATATTATTTTAGACAAAATGTAGATTTTGGTGTAGAATAAGACATCTCAGTCTACAGGAGTGTGTATGAAGCGTTTGTTTTTTTGTCTTTGTTTTGCTATGATTTTTTCTCTTATCTTGGGATGTTCTACGACGGTTCCTATGTCTGTAACTCGTCCTGCCAATTTGGAAGTACCGGAAGCGTCCTCCATAGCTATTTTACCTTTTCAAACCGGTATAACAGATTCACATGCCGGCAGCGGGAATGTGAACATCATTATCGATATCTTGAATAATTCGTCTAAACCAACATCTTCGGTAACGGGGGAATCCTCCATAGCAAATTATGTAACAACAGGGTTGACCAGTAAATTTGTCACGTCACCTTATTTTAAACTTGTAGACGCAAGTGTGGTAACAGCAGCTATAAATAACGGCAGGGAGATACCGGTTGATTTGTATATTACCGGTGTTATATCCGGCTATCAGGAAAGAATAGAAACTTACGAAGTTGCAGAAAATGATATTCAGTATTATCTTACCGTTGAGTTTTCCATTGTATATCAGATAGTAGACAGCCACACATATCAGGTTTTGGCTTATCGTACAGTGGATGTGGATGAAGTGTCTACTAACGAGTATTCAAAATCAGATTTACCTTCTCCTTTGTCTTTGGTAAAAAGTCGATTAGATAGTTTTATCAGTCAAGTGGATAAAGAATTTCATCCGTACACGGTAACTCGCTCGTTGACCCTACTGAAGGATGAAGAAAAACATCCTGATTTTAAAATGGCTAACGAATATGCAAAAAAAGGCAATTTGCTGCAAAGCGAAGAGTTGTTTTACTCAATTTATAAATCTACAGGTAACTTTGCCGCAGGATATAACGCAGCTTTGTTGATGCAGGCAAACGGTCGACTGGAAGACGGTCGGGATTTGCTGGAGGAACTTCAAGAAAAAACAGGTCGGGAAGAAGCCTTACAAGCATTAAGTGAAGTAAATTACGAGTTAAGGCAGGCAGAGTTAGTACGGGAACAGAGAGAAAGAAAAGCTCAAGGGGTGAATTAAGATATGAGAAACGTGGATCAGTCCTAGAGATTGATACTGAGTGCACCTTTAAGATTGGACAACAGTTCAGTTTTAGAAGGTGCATTTTTTTACCGGAAAAAATTTTTTTTTGAATGGAAAGTAGGTTTTAGTTCGTATTAATATAGGAATGTTAGAAAGAGTATTGAAAACATTCAGTGAAAATAATGTAAGGTCCGGAGGTTATGATGAAAAAAGTAGTTGGAACCATTTTGGTACTGGCAGTCAGTATACTGATATCTGACACTGTGTTTGCAGAAGATCAAACTATTGCTCAGAAGCCTTATAAGGGAACAGGAATGAATGATGCTGGCAGTAATAGTATTTGTGATTATTGCAATAATGATTTTTGTAATGGCTTTGTGGATACTGATAAAGATGGCGTGTGTGATAATTGGGGACATCAAAAACATCATCATTCTGTGAACCACAGGGGTGGAAGGCATTTTGGTATAAATTCAGTGAAGGATAGAGGCGTAAACAGAGAAAACTACTTTGTAGATGAGAACCAAGACGGAAGATGTGATAATTGTACCGTTTCTTACGGTGGTAGCTGTTTTTGCAGAAAGAGATAAATTCTAACAAATAAAAATGCGCAGTGATGAAGAAGTTAAACAGGCAATAGAGCGGTATTCAGATACAGTAAAGCGTTTATGTGTACTACATCTGAAAAATGAAACAGATGCACAAGATATATTTCAAACCGTATTTGTCAAATATGCTCTTCACACTGGATATTTTGAAAGTAAAGAACATGAAAGAGCTTGGATAATTCGGGTTACTATCAATGCCTGTAAAGATGTGCTTAAAAGTGTTTTTCATAGCCGGACTGTGTCATTAGAAATAGTAGAACAGCTACCGGATGTACTTTCTCAACACCATAAGGAGGTTTTAGAGAAAGTTTTATCTTTGCCGGAACGCTACCGCCGTGTAATTTATTTACACTATTATGAAGGGTATACCGCTCCCGAAATAGCTACGATTCTGAATAAAAATGTTAATACAATCTACACATTGTTATCCCGAGGAAAGAATATATTAAAACAAGAATTGGAGGGGTACTTTGATTGACAAAGAGATAAGGGAAGCTTTTGATCAGATTCACGCAGAAGAAAAGCTGTGTAACCTTGCTTTTGAAGCAACGAAAAAAGCTCGTAATGGTTCTATGCTGAAATTTCCCGTGAAAAGATTTATGGTAGCAGCTTCTTTTATGGCATGTTTTTTTATAGCTTATTACATGTATTTTACGCCCACTTCCGTAATCAGTATTGATATAAATCCTTCTCTTGAACTTACTGTAAATCGTTTTGATAAGATAATTGATGTTGTTGGATATAACGATGACGGAAAAGTTTTGAAAAGTTCTTTGAACATTTTATATCAGAATTATCAAAAAGCGATAGAGACAATACTCACCAGTGATAAAGTTTCTGACAGTCTTTCAAAAAATGAATTTCTCTCTATTGCCGTGGTGAAAATAAACAAAAATCAAGGTGAGCATATTTTACAATTTGTAACTGAATGTACGGCAGAAATTAAAGCGCACTGTTACGGTGTTGCTTATAATGATGTTTCTCCGGCTCATTCTTTGGGATTATCTTACGGAAAATATCAGGTGTACATAGAGTTACAAAAATATGGATATACCATACAGCCGGAAGAAATTGCTGACATGAAAATGCGGGACTTACGGGATATACTATATTCTGTTCAAGCTTCTTCTGAGGATGACTCTGAACTAAATCAAGGTGCTTTTGAAAAAGGGCATAAATGGGCAGGAAGGAAGAATCACTAAAGTTTATATTGACTTTTTCAATCAAAAAATTTAATATTTATAAATAACTTAATTAATATTAAATTTTTAGAGGAAGATTATGGGAAAGACCATAGCACAAAAGATTTTTGATGCTCATGTAGCAGAAAAACCCTTTGCAGATACTTGGATTCTCAAGTTAGATAGGGTATTTTGTCACGAAATTACTACACCGGTGGCTATTGCAGACTTGGTTGAAAAGAAAAAAGACAGAGTTTTTGACCCCACAAAAATAAAAGCTGTTATAGATCATGTTACTCCCGCTAAGGATTCTAAAACTGCTTTGCAGGGAAAAATTTTACGGGACTGGGCAAAACGGAACAATATAAAGGATTTCTTTGACATCGGTTCTAACGGTGTGTGTCATGCTATTTTTCCTGAAAAAGGTTTTGTACGCCCCGGTTTTACGGTTATTATGGGAGACAGTCACACCTGTACTCACGGAGCTTTCGGGGCTTTTGCTGCCGGAGTAGGTACAACCGATTTGGAAGTGGGAATTTTAAAAGGTGTGTGTTCTTTTAAAGAACCAAAAACCATTCGCTTCAATCTTACCGGTACTTTACCGGAAGGGGTATACGCTAAAGACGTAATTCTCTACATCATCGGTAAAATCGGTGTAAACGGTGCTACCAATTGTGTTATGGAATTTGCCGGTCCGGTGGTAGATGCCATGTCTATGGAAGCCCGTATGACTATATGTAATATGGCTGTAGAAGCCGGTGCTACCAGTGGTATTTGTATGCCGGATATGACTACCGTTGACTATTTGTGGCCTTTTATCAAGGATGAATTTGCTTCAAAGGAAGATGCTTTAAAATCATACAGCCAGTGGATTTCTGACCCGGATGCAGTGTACGAAAAAGAGTACACCTTTGATGTATCAGACCTTGAACCATTGGCAACTTTTGGGTACAAGCCGGATCAGGTTAAAGCTATCAGCGAATTTGATACAGAGAAAGTGGACCAAGTGTATATCGGTTCCTGTACTAACGGACGTATTGAAGATTTACGTGTTGCGGCTGCTGTTTTAGATAAGGCCTTAGCAGAAGGTAAGACTATAGCTGAAGGTGTTAGAGGTATTCTTTCACCTGCGACCCCCGCTGTATACCAAAAAGCCTTAGAAGAAGGTATTATTGCCACTTTTATGAAATTCGGTTTTTGTGTAACCAATCCTACTTGCGGTGCTTGTTTAGGTATGAGCAACGGAGTTTTGGCAGAAAATGAGGTGTGTGCCTCTACAACAAACCGCAACTTTAATGGTAGAATGGGCAAAGGTGGTATGGTCCATCTTATGAGCCCTGCCAGTGCGGCTGCTACTGCCGTTGCAGGGTATATCACAAATTCACCGATGTATAAGGGTAAATAAGTCGGGGTAAAGGGGAAAGTATATGAAGCAGTTTGGAGGTCCTGTTCTCTTTTTGGACAGATCGGATATTAATACAGATGAAATTATTCCTGCAAAATATTTGACAGAGATTTCAAAGCAGGCTTTAAAGCCTTATCTGTTGGAAGACTTAAAGCTTGAAGGTTTTAATCCTAAAGTAGATATTCCCGGGAAAAAGGTTATTATAACCAGAGAAAATTTTGGTTGCGGTTCTTCCCGAGAACATGCTCCTTGGGCATTGGAAGTAAACGGTATAGATATTGTTATTGCCCCTAACTTTGCCCGAATTTTCCGTCAAAATATGTTTAACTGCGGTATGTTAGCAGTGGAATTACCGGAAAAAGATATAGACGATATGTTCCGTTCTTTTGCAGACAAAGATACGGAATGTTCTGTGTCTTTTAATGAAGACGGTACGGCAAAAGTTAAGTTGATTTCCGGTTCTCTGTCTAAGAGCTACCATTTTCGTTTGGACGGTTTTGAAAAAGCTTTGATTGAAAGTGAAGGCTGGTTAGGCTACGCCGATAAAAACTTTTAGGAGTATATATGATTAGCCTGGAAGAAATACAGGCAAAATTGGCAGTGCCTAGCACTGTCGCCGGCAATAGTGACTGTGTTGCCGGCGAGCTAGGTCTGCCTCAGCGTCTTTCCCGTCAGCTGGAATTCATTGCAGAAGTAGATAAAATTAAGCACATTTTACGAAGAAATCTGCTGACAGACGGTTCTCGCCGGGAAAACGACGCTGAGCATTCATGGCATTTAGCCATGATGGCAATTTTGCTGGAAGAATATGCAAGTGAAGCTGTAGATTTAAAACGGGTTCTATCCATGGTTATTGTCCACGACCTGGTGGAGATTTATGCCGGAGATACCTTCGCCTACGATGTTGAAGGGAATAAAGATAAAGAGTTACGAGAAGAACAAGCTGCGAAGAAACTTTTTTCTCTTCTACCTGAAGATCAGGGACGGTATATTCGATCTCTGTGGGAAGAATTTGACAGAATGGATACAGCAGACTCTCGGTTTGCCGCCAGCTTGGATAGATTACAGCCTTTTATGCATAATGTGTTAACTAACGGATACACATGGGAATTGGGAGAAGTAACACGAGAACAGGTGTACAAGAGAATGTCTCCTGTAAAAGAAGGAACTCCTGCCTTATGGCCTTGGGTAGAGACCCAAATAGATAAGGGCGTAGAAAACGGTTGGATCAAGTAATTCCGTATACGTGTTGGACTATAAAAAACGGGAACGATTTGTTCCCGTTAAACATCTAAAAATCAAGCTAAAACTTCGAATCCTACTTGGGTAATAGCTTGGGAAATCAATTCATCAATACCCGGTACAGAAGTATCGTAATCTACAACCACTTGAGCCTTTTGGGCATTGGCGGTACAGAGTGTGACGCCGGAAACGGAAGATACAGCCTGTACCACAGCTTTTTCATCTTCTTCCC
>JAHLFV010000039.1 GCA_018883625.1 Candidatus Treponema excrementipullorum | reverse complement strand
AAGATATACCATACCTTCCGTCACAAATATCGTTCTCTTGTGAATTTCCCATCAAAGAGATTACAAATATACGTGCTCACATTCCCGTACATTTCCGACAACAAGGTAACGCCGTCACACTTTTTACCAATTCAATTCCTCTTGGAGGTGCTTTTTATGCAGAAGGATTTCGCCTTGTACTAAGTTAACACTAACATGAATGGCAACGGGGTATCTTTTACGGAGGTCCCCGTTGCATTCACTACATTACTTATTTTCTGATTCTTTCTGATAAGAAATCAATAAGGATAGTATAGAAAAAATAGCCATAACAAATCCCAAAATAGCACCTAATCCCAGAAAAAATTCTGCAATATCCTCAAAAAAGCCATCAAATCCGTATACTGGACAAATAAATCCTAGTAAAAAAAAGGGTAAGGAATTAAGAACAAAGTCTTTTTTTAATCGGAGAATAATCATTACTCCCATAATAAAACAAACAAAAGCTAATAAAATAGCAGGAATAAAATCATCTCCCATTTCCAAAATTACAAGAGACAGCATTCCAAGGATGCAGCTTACGCAAGCATGCTTCAATTGACGGGATGATAAAATTTCTTCGGTGTCCATATAATCTCCTTTTCTTTTGACTTCAGTATAAAACTTTCATACCCATCAATCATTAAAAACTTCTTAAAACTTTATTAAAATAACTGTTATATATTCTAGACTATTTTTTCGATAGATTCTTTATCTGCCCCTTCAATATCATTTTTCACAACAGGAATTTCTCCTCCGCCATGGGCAATTACCTGTTCTATTTCATCTCTATGTCCCATAAAAAACACAATATCGTTATTGTGTATGACAGTGTTTCCTCGGGGAGAAATAATTTTTCCCTCCCGCATGATGGAAGAAATCACCATGTCTTCCGGCAAGAACAAATCCATTAATTTTTTTCCTACAAAAGGACTACCTTCATGAATTTGAGTGTCAATGATTTCAATTTCGGTTTTGTCCAGGGCAAAAAGCTCTATAGAATAGGGAGAGTGTACTTGCGGAGGAACGGATAATTTCAAAAGTTTTGCCAAAGCAGACAAAGTTGTTCCCTGTAACAGGCAAGATAGTGATACCACAAAAAATACAATATTGAAAATCAAACCATCTTTATCCAAACCGACGGCTACAGGATAGGTAGCCAAAATAATAGGGACAGCCCCTTTAAGTCCACCCCAAGAAATAAATAACTTGTCCTTTATGGAAAACTTAAAAGGAAGGGTACACAAAAACACAGCTAAAGGACGGGCAGCAAACATTAAAACAGCAGACAAAATCAGACCGGATGACCATACTTTTACCATGGATTTTGGAAACACCAGCAATCCCAACAAAAGGAACACTATCATATTGGCAAAGGTGGAAATCCCCGATATAAAATGAGACAACCCTCTTTTAAATACGAATTTAGAGTTACCCATTGTATATCCTGTAAAAAACACAGCAATCGTTCCGTTAGCTTTAACCAAATCCGCTACACCAAAAATCGTCAACACAACACCGATATACAGCACGTAGTACATGGATTGATTGGCACTTTTAAATTTGTTAAACAGCTTAATTCCCACCCAGCTACCGATACGGGCAATAAGAATTCCACCGGCAAATTGCCACACAAGTTGCACTACAAATAATACGTACTCAGAAGAGGAAGGCATTCCTTTTAACAGTAAAATATTTATCATAAACGTGGTTAAAAGAATTGCCATGGGGTCGTTGGCGGCAGACTCTATTTCCAAAGTTGCCGATACGTGATTTTTTACAGGACGTTCCCGCATAATTGTCATAACGGCAGCGGCATCGGTGGAAGAAATAATCGAACCTATCAAGAACGCATTTACCCAAGGAATGTCTAATAAAAAATAAATCAGAATACCGATACTGATGGCAGTTAAAATTACACCTAGAGTTGCCAAAGATAAAGCTGCACCGGCATATTTTTTTAGATTCTCTCGTTTAGTGGAAAATCCGCTGTCAAACAAAATAAAAATCAATGCCAAGTTTGCCAAATCTCGGGTAAACACATAATTATCTAAAGAGACAAAACCTAATATATCACTTCCGGCCACCATGCCGATACCAAGAAATACCAACAACACAGGTACACCGAATCGGTTTCCTATTTTAGAAGCGAAGGTTCCGATAAGTATCAAAATTCCAAAAATTAAAATCAGAGAAGATGTCATCATATTTTTTAGTATCCTATTGAAATTGAACTGAGCCCTTTACCCCGCAAGGCGGTATATAGACTTTTATATAGTTTTAGATTTTCTTGCTGTACTCCCCCAAAGGTTTCGGGAGATTTCATAGCAAGCAATTCATCAGTGATTTTTTCTGCCTGATTTTTTGTTGTCTCAAAGGGAAAACTGCCATATATCAATTCTCCCATGTAGGACCAACACAAATCAAAGGCTCCCTTTTTATCCACAGAAGGAATTACCATCGGTTTTCCCCCCAACCACACATACCCTTTACCTAAAGCAGCAGCAAATTTTCCGTAATCAAGAAAAGCTGTATCCCGTTTTTTCTCATACCGAGCAATGGCGTGCTCTACAAGGTGGGGAGAAACAGAAGGCTTAGGCATGGGAAAATCAAACCAGCTGGTAACAGGAGCTTTCAGTTTTTCCCCCGCCATCCAGGTAGCCAAAGCATTATTCAAAGCTTTACCGTAGCGAACACTTTTTTCTTCTCCCTTAAAGTGAAGTGTACTATCAGAAAATAAACTATCGGAACGCTGACCGGCGGACACAGAGCTGTTTGGTGTTGATCCGGCGGATACCAATCCGGCGGATATTGATTCATTTAGTGCTGACCCGGCGGATACCAATCCAGTGGATACCGATCCAGCGGATACCAATCCGGCGGATACCAATCCGGCGGATACCAATCCGGCGGAACTTTGTTCCCCGCCACAATCTTTATGCAGCGGATTATCTGTAACTTCCAATTCCTGATGCATTCCTTTGCAATACTCTGTGTAAATTCGGGAATGTTTTGTCAAAGTAAACTTATGCCAAAAGGAGCTATCCAAAAGGCCGGTGGCAAAAAGCTGACGCAATGTTTCCATAGAATCAATCAACATTTGTGGTGTTTCCAACCAGTAGCCATAAATCATGTAAGCATGAGTCAAAATACCGGCTTCTTTAAAAGCAGCACAGGCAGCCACAATGGAATCCAAGTCGGTACCTTTATGGACGGCATCCAAGCCGTTTCCGGAGGCTATTTCTATACCACCGGAAACGGCAGTTAAGCCACCATGGGCTAATATATCTGCCAAATCCCGAGAAAACACCTTTTCGTAACGGATATTTCCCCAGAAAGATAAAGGTTTATCTTTTTTTAGATTCGCCAAGGCAAAATTTCGCAACGCCACAGGAGGAGCCGCTTCATCAACAAGATGAATTCCCCGTACCCCAGTCTTTTCTGCCTGTTTGTACAGAGCTTCATGTAATTTTTCAACCTCTACAGGATGATAACAGGCTACATAATCCAAAGATGTATCGCAAAAAGCACATTGGTGCCAATAACAACCGTGGGCAAGATAGACTTTAAGCCATGCGCCGTCAGACCATAATCGATGCATGGGATTTTTGCTGTCTGCCAATCGGGGATAAAGAGAAAAATCAATGTCAGAAAAATCCGGCACAAGTTGTACAGTATACTTGTCTTCAACAGCAATACATTGGTCATACCGAGATGCATCTTGATTGCGGAGTCTTTTCTCTTGCAAACCACCCTGTGAAAACGAGGATTCTACATCATCTCCCCTATCAGTCTTTTTTACTGTCTCCGGTGAAGTATTCTTGGAAAACAGTTTACTGTTTTGTCCTTCGATGTTTTTTGAAAAAAAACGCATCTTGTATATGTCAGCGTTCTTTATAGCTTGAGGAAAAAGTACTGTCCCGGGAGATTCCCTCGCAGTA
>JAHLFV010000038.1 GCA_018883625.1 Candidatus Treponema excrementipullorum | reverse complement strand
TCGATGCAGGTAAGGCTTCTTTGGAAGCGATGGTTTCTGGTCTAAAGCAGGAGTTAGAAGAACTCAAAAAACAAGAAGAGGAAATTATTCCCGGCATTGATCCTGAAATTATTTTCAAGTTTGAAAGAATTATCCGCAATAAACAAAGTAAGGGTATTGTAGCTGTTAAAGGTAATGTATGTGACGGGTGCCACATGATATTGCCGGCACAGTTTGCCAATGAAGTCAGACAAGGCAAAGACATTGTTTTCTGTCCCTATTGTAGCCGAATCCTTTTTTACCAAGAACAGGACGAAGACGAAGAAATTTACTTTGATATGAGTGAAGCCGGTAGCCTTGTTGATTTAGAAGATGAAGACACTTTCGACGAAGAATTGGAAGAGGAAGACGAAGACCAAGACGAAGTCAAAGAGTTGGATTACGAAGATTGATGTGTTTATTACAGACAGAAAATAAGCGGTCGCTGTTTTAATTCTCCAAAACAGAGAGTAAAACAGAGGAAAGTCCGGGCTCCTTCGGAAAGAATGCCGGTTAATGGCCGGGCATGAAGGATTCCTTCATGACAGACAGCGCAACAGAAAGTATACCGCTTTGCTTTGCAAAGTAAGGGTGAAAAGGCGGTGTAAGAGACCACCGGGCAGAAGGTAACTTCCGTCGCATTGCAAGCCTCATTTGGAGCAAGATCAGACAGTAACTGAATTCCGATAGAGGGTGCTTAAAAACACCTTCACAGTTACGGGTAGGTCGCTTAAGATGCGGAGCGATTCGTATTTCAGATAGATGACCGCAATCAGTTTTGATAACTCTTTGAGTTGTTTGAACTTGATGACAGAACCCGGCTTATTTTATTTTCTGTCTTTATTTTACGGGATAGGGTGGTAATGAAAGGTACTCCTTCGATGCAGCATAATATACGTAGACGAAAGAACCACGGAGTAAGAAAGCTTATTATAGCTTTAGCTCTTTTTGTGCTCTGTGTTGCCGTTGCATACCCCATTATTTCATATATAAAACAAAAGAACAGTACCCGAGTGGATGTGGATGACATCTATACGCAGTGGGACGAAAAAAATTACCAATCTGTATATGATTTAACCAACGAAATATTAAAAACGCAGCCTTACAATAATATGGCATTGACATTTCACGGTTATGCCTCTTTTTATTTGGCTGTAGCTCAAGTTGATACGCTACAGTCTCAGGTATTTTTAGACGAAAGTATTACCAGTTTGCGGGTAGCTCTTTTGAATGCCCGGGAAGATGTATTGCCACAGTTGTATTATATGTTGGGTAAGGCATATTTTTACAAAAATACACTGTCTTCTTATCACTATTACAGTGATTTAGCAATTAAGTATTTAACCTTGGCTTCTCAAGGCGGGTATAAAGCAGATGATATTCCTGAGTATTTAGGACTGAGTTATGCTGCATTAAATATGACAGAGGAAAGTATAGCTGCTTTTACAGAAGCTTTGATAGTCCGTGAATCGGATGCGTTGCTTTTGTCTATTGCAGAACAGTACTATAAAAACTATCAACTTTCTGCCGCAAAGGCATATTTACATCGTGTTGCTACCGATACAACCGATGATTTTATCAGGATAAAATGTTTGATTCTTCTTGGTCAAATATATTTGGAAGAAGAGAACTATAATGAGGCAGAAAAGGAATACGCGGCGGTATTGGAAATTGCCCCCAATAACGCAGACGCTTATTATGGAATGGGCGTCTTGTATGAACATAAAGGTGAATTAGTTAAAGCAAGGGCCGAATGGCGTAAAGCACTTCAAATTGATGTAAATCATCAAGGAGCTTTGCAAAAAATGGCTGAATACAAATAACTGGGAGATGAAAATGGGACTTTTTGACAAGTTTTCGACTGATATCGGAATTGATTTAGGTACTTGTAACACATTGATTTATGTGCGAGGACAAGGAATTGTTGTAAACGAACCGTCCGTAGTTGCCGTGGAGCGGGGTACAAATAAAGTGGTTGCTGTAGGTGCAGAGGCAAAGAGAATGTTGTGGAAAACCCCGGAGACAATTACTGCTATCAGACCACTCAAAGACGGTGTTATTGCTGACATGTTAAGTACCGAAAAAATGATTCGGTATTTTATATCAAAAATAATTCCCCGTCATCAGCTTTTCAAATTGACTCGCATGAAAATAGGGATTCCCACCTGTATTACTGAAGTTGAAAAACACGCTGTAGAAGAAGCTGCTATTAAAGCCGGTGCAAAAGAGGTTGAATGTATCGCAGAATCCTTGGCAGCAGCCATTGGGGCTCAAATTCCTATCGACGAGCCGGAAGGTCACATGGTATGTGATATCGGTGGCGGTACTACAGAAGTTTCCGTTATTTCTTTGGGAGGTATGGTCGTTACCAATGCAATCCGTTTGGGTGGTGATGAATTTGACGAATCCATCGTTAAGCACGTCAGAAATGTTCACAACTTAGTTATCGGTCAGCAGACTGCAGAACGTCTCAAAATCGAAATCGGAAATGCAGCACCTGATAAAACCATCGAAAAAGTTGAAATTAAAGGTACAGATGCCATTACCGGATTACCTCGTCGACTTGAAATTGATTCTGTTGAAGTCCGTGAAGCATTAAAAGATCCTGTAACTCAAATTGTTGAAGTTATAAAGAGAACTCTCGGTCAGACACCACCGGAATTGTCAGCCGATATTATTGAAAACGGTATTGTTATGACGGGAGGCGGTTCTTTGTTGAAAGGTTTGCCCAAGCTTATTTCAAAGGAAACAGGTGTTCCCGTTATCTTAGTAGAAAACCCACAGGAATGCGTTGCTATCGGTGCAGGAAAGGCCTTTGAATTGTTCCGTGATATTTCTTCAGACAGAAGTATTTACGACAATCTAAATAACTAGGAATACCATGGCTTTACGCGAGTCTCGAATAAAGGTAAAGATAAGGATACAACCGCCTCTTTTTGTATTTGTCATTTTAGTGGTTATTTCCGGCGTGTTGCTGGCTGCTTCCACAGGCGGTTTTGTGGTAAATTTTAAAAACGTGGGATTTACCGCTTTATCATCGTTCCAGCGGGGTATCCATACCGTTACAACGAAATTCACCGATATGGTCTCTGCCGTAAAACGCATGGCTGAATTACAGGAAGAGTATGACAAGTTGTTGAAGCAATTGGAAAACTATCAGTTTCTTCAACAAACCAATACGGAGATTCGTCGTGAAAACGAGCTTTTAAAAGAGCAGCTGGGGTTTACTGAAACATTCGAGTACGTAAATTATCCGGCTCGGATAATCGGCAGAGATCCCAATAATCAGTATTCTTTGTTAACTCTAAATATGGGAAGCAAACAGGGTATAAAGAAGAACATGCCTGTCATTGCCATACAGAATGGAACGGTGGGACTGGTAGGAAAAGTATTGCAAGTGGGATACAACACCTGTATGGTTATGCCCGTGTATGATTACAGTTGTAATGTTTCCGGCCGCATCCAAAAAACCCGTGATATTGGATTAGTTAACGGCTTAGGCTGGGAAGACAGTCCGCTTATCATGCGATATATTAAAAAGCGGGTTTTGGATAAATTACAGTACGGGGATTTAGTCGTTACTTCTGGTGAAAATGATAATTTTATGAAGGATATTCCCATCGGGTATATTTCTAAAATCACCACCCAAGATTATGATTCCTCTCTTATTATAGAGTTAACTCCGGTACTGGATTTTAATTCCTTGGAAAATGTGATTGTAGTAGACGTAAAAAATCTAAAAGACCAGGAGGAGGAACAGTAAACATGAAAAAAGTTTTCTTTATTTTTGTTCTTCTCTTGATTGTGATATTATTTGAGACCGCACTTTTATCTAATATCCGTTTGTTGCCCGTAGTTCCTGATATTTTGTTGTTAGTACTGCTATATATATCTGTCTTTAACGGTTCCTTAACAGGGGAAGTGACAGGTTTTTTTTCCGGATTAATGCTGGATTTTTTAAGTGCCGCTCCTTTGGGGCTAAACTGTCTCTTACGGACGTTAATTGGTTTTATTGCAGGTCTTTTTAATAAAATTGTTAATGTCTCCGGCTTTTTTATTCCTGCGCTCTTTGGATTTGTAGGGACGATTTTAAAAGCAATTTTCTTGAAATGTATTATCTTCTTTTTTCCTAACGGTGTTTTGGCGTATAATTTTTTCTCCGTGGTATTTGCTACAGAACTTTTGTTAAATACGTTGTTGGCACCTGTGGTATTTTGGTTTTTGTCATTTTTTTCTTCGATACTGAATAATTCGGAAATCGGTACCTCTATAGGAGAAAAACACAGATAATGCGAGTCAATGAAGTAAAGACAAAAGCCGGTATTTCTCTGAACAAAGAATCAAAATTAGTTGTTCTTTCACTTATAATTGTGGTTGTTTTCGGTATATACATTTTAAAATTGTTTTCTATGCAGGTACTGGAAGGTGAGGTATACAGAGAACAGTCAGAAAATCTTTCCAGCCGTGTCAAAACGATTCCGGCTCAGCGAGGAGAAATTTATGATAGAAACGCAACAGTACCTATGGTCGTTAATACAGACTCCTTTGCGGTAGACTTAATTCCCGGAGAAA
Source organism: Candidatus Treponema excrementipullorum (assembly GCA_018883625.1). Classification (GTDB taxonomy): domain Bacteria; phylum Spirochaetota; class Spirochaetia; order Treponematales; family Treponemataceae; genus Treponema_F; species Treponema_F excrementipullorum. The sequence continues at coordinate 1,244 of JAHLFV010000038.1, read as the reverse complement.
TTCCTTCAGGGGATTACGATACGGTGGCTTTTAAGTTGGCAGCAATCTTAGGTATCGGTAAAAATACCATTGATGCAAAAATTCCTTCCAATATGAGACGCTCCTTTACTGCGGTGGAAATCAAATCAGGAGTTCCTTTTTCCATTATTTCCGATATTGCTGAAAATATAACAGATTTACCGGGAGTATCTTGGAGGTCAAAACCTCTGAGGAATTATGTTCAGACAGGATCGTTTTCTCATATTTTAGGATATGTTGGTGATATCACAAAAGAAGAATTGAAAATTATGTACAATGAAGGGTACAGTAATACCAGCATTGTAGGAAAAACGGGAATTGAAAAACAGTATGATAGTTTACTGCAGGGTAAGCCGGGTAGAGAATCATCTACCGTAGATGTTAGCGGTAAACTTCTTTCAGATGCATCCACAGTCATTGCACCGGAGATGGGAAAAAACTTAGTGTTGACTATTGATTCCCGAATCCAGACGCTTACGGAAAAAGCCTTGGGAGACAGAGTCGGTGCTGCCGTTGTCTTAAAACCGGCAACGGGGGAAATATTGGCTATGGTATCCTATCCTTTCTACGACTCAAATTTATTTAGTTCAGAGTCAGGCTCCCAAGAATACGAAAAAGTTGCAAATGCAACAAATAATCCCTTCCTAAACCGAGCAATAAATGCGGTTTATCCGCCGGCTTCTACGTTTAAGGTTGTTATGTCTACCGCACTTATCTCGGAAGATGCTATTCCCCGAGATAAAAAAATTGAATGTACCGGTTATATTACCTACGGAGATCGGGATTTCCACTGTCATATCGGAAGACCGGGACATGGTTTCTTAGATATGCAAAATGCTTTGGCTCAATCTTGTAACGTATACTATTGGACTACAGGACGGGATAACTTAGGAATAGAATTGATTTCTTCCTATGCCCAAGAATTCGGTTTAGGTAAGCCTTTGGAAATAGATTTACCCGGTCAGGCAACAGGATTTGTTCCTACAGCCCAATGGAAGGAACGACGATACCATGAAAAATGGTTGGGTGGTGATACCATGAGTACCTCCATCGGTCAGGGGTATTTGACAGTTACTCCTTTGCATATGGCAAATGTTGTAGCCATGGTAGTAAATGAAGGAACTATCTATAAACCTCATATTTTAAAAGAGGTACGTGATCCTGTTACGGGAGAGGTGATATCATCTATTCAACCGGAAGTATTGCATGAATCCACTATTGATAAG
>JAHLFV010000037.1 GCA_018883625.1 Candidatus Treponema excrementipullorum | reverse complement strand
AGAATGGATGGAAGCTGCCAAGAGTTGCCTTGATTTTATGGAAGATCACTGTATCAACCGTAAATTGGGAGACAGAATGTATTTCCAGGTTACGGAGGATGGTAGACCACTACGTCAGCGTCGGTATTCTTTCAGTGAAGGCTTTTATGCTATTGCCAATGCAGAATATTATGGTGTGACCGGTGAAAAAGTGTACTTAGATCGGGCCAGAAAGGCATATAAACTTATCTATGAGTTGAATAACGGCTTGATCAAAGATCCCACCGGGTTGGGACCAAAGGTTGAACCTGAAACACGGCAGGGACGAAGTCTCGGCGAACCTATGATTTTCCTTAACATTACCAGTGTAATGCGTCGGGTTGATCCGGAACATACAGAAGAGTACGACAAACATGCTGCCGAATGTGTGGAAAAGATTTTCAAATACCACATGAAACCGGAGCTAAAGTGTACTTTGGAAAATGTAGGACTTAACGGTGAAGTATGGAAAGATGTAACTGTAGGTCGATTTGTAAATCCGGGACACGATATAGAATGTAGCTGGTTCTTAATGGAATACGCCAAACATGTAGGCGGAGAAAAGGGAAAGGAAATTTTCAATACTGCGGTTCAGATTTTTGACTGGGCAGCAGAAGCCGGTTGGGATGAAGAGTACAAAGGACTGTTGTACTTTACCGATTGTTTGGGTAATCCTCCTGAGGCCTATGAGCATGATATGAAGCTGTGGTGGCCTCATAATGAAATGCTTATTGCCAGTTTAATGATTTATAAGGAAACCGGCAACGAAAAATACTTGGAGTGGTTTACCAAAACTGTGGACTATTGTAAAGAATTTTTCTGCGATCCTGAGTATGGTGAATGGTATGGTTATCTCCGCCGAGACGGTAAGCCTACTATGCCTTCTACAAAGGGAAGTACTTTCAAAGGTCCCTTCCATGTACCCCGCTGTCTGATTATGTTGGATAAAATGTTAGACAGCATGTTACAGGACTGATTTTTCTGCAGAAATGGTTCTATAAAAAGAATCGGATTTGAATCGGTAGCTCTGTTGGAGGTACCGGTTTTTTTATGGCAAAAAAAACTGCCGTGGAATTTCGGTAGAAACTTCAAACTCATATCGAATTCCGGGCAGTTTCTTTGCACTATGCTGTGTTACAGCACGCTGTAACTCCAGTCTATAGAATTATTTGCACGACTTAATTCTTTCTTAACAAGATATCAATGGCTTTGTCCAAAGAAATATTTTCAAAAACTTCCCTCGTGGCAAGATTTTTTATCGTTACTGTGTTCCCAGCCACATCTTCTTTTTTTAAAGTAATTCCGAAGGGAATACCTTTTTTTTCTGCCACAGTATACTGAGCAAGAAGTTTTTTAGGGTCAGGGAATACTTCGCAGCGAACACCCCGCTGTCTCAGAGTCTGTGCCAATCGGTGATATTCCGTCATCATATCTTTATCAAGACAGAAAATTTCTGCGTCGATAAAACTCTTGCGGCTTTCCAATTTATTTAGCTGTTGCAAACCGGCAATCAATCGATCTAAACCGATGGAAGAACCCACTCCAGGAACTTTTTCTTTCATGTAAAGGCCTGCCAAATTATCGTATCTTCCGCCGGAACATACAGAGCCGATACCGGGTAATTCATTGAGAAATGTCTCATATACAATACCTGTATAGTAGTCCAAACCTCTGGTTATAGAAGGGTCAAGAACAAAGCTGGAGGCTATGCCTGCGGCTTCCATCATGGCATATATCTCTCTCATTCGGCGGGTGTTTTCAGATTCCCCCCCTGCCATAGCTTCCATATGTGTCAGTGTTTGCTCAAAAGTATCTGCCGGGGTAATGTACTCTAAGATTTCCTCTGCTGTGGTGTTTGATCCGGTTAAGCTTTCCAATTGAGAAGCAACTTCTTCTTTCCCTACCTTTGCCAGTTTGTCTACAGTGCGAAGAATGTCTTCACTTTTGTCGGTAAGGTTACGTTTTTCCAAAAATTGATTGAAAATACCTCGGTGACTCATACGAATCGTTATGTCTTCCACTCCGATAGCCTGTAAAGCTGCTTTCATAAGAGAAAGAATTTCAAAGTCACTGGAAGCACTGTCTGAACCGACGCAGTCAAAATCGCATTGTATAAACTCTCTGTAACGACCGGCTTGTGGTTTTTCTCCTCGCCATACCTTTGCAATATGGTAGCGCTTAAAAGGAAAATACAGTTCATCCTTATGTTCTGCCGTAAAACGGGCAAAGGGTACCGTTAAATCAAAACGAAGGGCTACATCTCTTCCGCCGTTGTCTTCAAAACGGAATACCTGTTTTTCAGTTTCTCCGTTACTTTTACGCAAAAGAATCTCTGAGTATTCCATTACGGGAGTATCTATGGGGACATAACCAAAGCTACGGAAAACATCGGTTAGTTTTTCTATCAATGTGGATCTGGTAATTTCGGCTTCGGGCAAAAAATCCCTAAAGCCTTTCAAAATTCTAGGTTGTATGAGACTTTCCATGGTGATATAATACCGATTAATGGAGGAAAATGCAATTGTTTTTGACTATCGATATCGGAAATACAAATATTGTAGTAGCGTTATTTAACGAAGATACTTTGGTATCCAGTTGGAGGCTCCATACAGATGTTTCCCGTACCGGGGATGAATATGGAATTCTGATTTCTTCTTTTTTTACTGATGGCGGTTTTTCTGTAGCTGACATAGAATCCTGTATTATCAGTTCTGTTGTACCCAATTTGATAGGCCCCTTTGTGGGATTGATCGTAAAAAAAACAGGAAAAAAACCTTTTATCATAAGTCCCGGCATTTTTTCACAATTGCCCATAACAATTCCCGAATCTGCAACTCACGAAATCGGAAGTGATTTGGTATGTAACGCAGTGGAAGCATACTGTCGTTACAAAGGTGCCTGCATTGTTGTAGATTTTGGTACCGCTTTAACGTTTACTGCCGTCAGTTCTGACGGTAGTGTGTTGGGTATCGCAATTACTCCGGGAATAGGAACCGCCAGGGATTCTTTGTTTAAAAATACAGCCCAGCTTCCCTCAATTCCGTTAAAAGCACCTCCTTCCGTATTGGGAAAAAACACAATTCACTCTATTCAGGCCGGTATAGTTTTGGGATATAAGTGTTTGGTGGAAGGCCTTGTACAACAAATTAAAGAGGATATGGGTAAAGAGACAGGGATTCCGCCGGAAGACATAAAAGTGGTGGCTACCGGAGGATTGAATAGTGTCTTGGAACCTATTTCTACGGTTTTTCAAGAGATCGATAAAACCTTAACGCTTCGGGGACTGCATCGAATCGGGAAGATTTTGCGGGATAAAGGTACAGCAAAGTAGTATATTTTAAACTGGACAGTTTTAAAAACCTGTCGTAGAATAGGGAGACACCCTGAGACGAGTCAGGGTGTCTTTTTATCTCTAAAGGAGGAAACGTATGACAAAGCTTAAACGTTTTCTGTTGGTTAGTGTGGCGATTCTTTCAGCCGTACTAATATCTTGTACTTCTGTAGGTGAACCTCGGGTGTATCCGGAAGGGCCTGTCAGTTTCACTATTGTTGAAACAACAGACATTCACGGAATGATTTTTCCCTATGATTTCCTTACAGAACAGGAGTCTCCTGTATCCATGGCTCAAATCAGTACCTATGTAAAAGGTTTGCGGGATGCCGGAAAATCTGTGTTGTTGCTGGATGATGGAGATTCACTGCAGGGACAACCTACTGTTTATTACTACAACTTTGTAGAAACTGAACAGGAACATCTGTGGGCTTCCGTTCTCAATTACATGGGCTACGATGCTGTTACTATGGGAAATCACGATGTGGAAACCGGCAAAGCCGTATACAGTCGATTGGAAAAACAAGTCAATATGCCTTTGATCTGTGCCAATCTTGTTAGCGAAAAAAACGGTAAACCCTATTTTGATCCCTATACCATTATCGAAAAAGATGGTGTCAGGATCGCTGTATTGGGTCTATTGGAACCGGGTATTGAACGACAACTACCGAAAGTTTTGTATGAAGGATTAAAAACCGAAGATATGGTTGAATCTGCTGCAAAATGGATTCCTGTGATCCAAAAAAAAGAAAATCCCGATTTGATCATCGGTTTGTTCCATGCCGGTGCCGACCACACTTATGATCCTGCCGAATACAAAAACGAAAATGCCAGTCAGCTGGTCGCAGAGCAAGTGGAAGGTTTTGACCTGATTTTGGTAGGCCATGATCATCAAGGATGGTCAGGACTTGGTTATGATGCAGAAAGTCGCACAAAAACAAAAGAAGTTGTCAGTCCTAGCGGAAAAGTTGTTCCCATCTATGGTGCAACTAATGGTGCCCGTACTGTAGTATCCATAGATGTAACTATGGAGTACGATGCAGCTACCGGTACTTGGACAAAAGACTTTGACGGTGAATTGGTAGACGTTTCTGCCTATGAAGCTGATCAGGCTTTCTTGGATACCTTTGCTACAGCCCGAGAAGATGTTTCAGTATGGGTAGGACGCAGTATCGGTGAGCTTGCTACAACACTTACTTCTGATGAAGCTATGTTTGGGGATAGCTATTTCTTAAGCTTTATCCATCAATTACAGATGGAAATTGCAGAAACAGAGCTGAAACAGAAAATCGATATTTCAATGGCAGCTCCTTTAAGTTCAACAGCTGTATTAAATGCCGGAACTATCAAAGTAAAAGATATGTTCAGCTTGTATCCGTTCGAAAACTTTTTCTACATTATGAATTTAACGGGACAACAGGTGAAGGATGCAATGGAATATTCTTACGGCGGATGGTTTAATCAAATGACCAGTGAAAATGATCATCTTATTTCGTTCAAAACCGACGCTGCCGGTAATTTGATTTACAACGACCGCTATAATTCCTACGATACAACAGCCCGATCTTACAACTACGATAGCTATGCCGGTTTAATCTACACTGTAGACGTTACAAAGCCTGCCGGTGAACGGGTCACTATAGTTTCTATGGCAGACGGTACTCCCTTTGATCTGACTAAAACTTATAAAGTCGGTGTCAATTCATACCGTGCCAGCGGTGGCGGAAGTCACCTGATTGACGGTGCCGGAATTGATCCTGAGGTACTGCAGAACATGGAACTTGTTGAAACATCAACAGTAAAAGATTTGCGTCTTTACATGATGCAGTGGTTTGAAAATACCACCGGTCCTGTTACAGTAGAGAAACTGGATAACTGGAAAGTTATCCCGGAAAATTATTTGGAAAAGGGTAGAGAAAAGGATTATCCTCTCTTGTATCCGCAAAACTGAGTAACGTTCCGGTAAAAAACAGCTATACTGCTGTTACATAACAGAAAAGGTCGTTTCGTGATAGTACGGGACGGCCTTTTTTACAAATACATCTTGAGAAATAGACAAAATATGCGTTTAAAACAAAAAAACTTCCCAAAACTTGGGAAGTTTAGAGCGGATGATGGGAGTCGAACCCACGTCATCAGCTTGGAAGGCTGAGATAATAGCCGTTATATGACATCCGCATTACGTGTGTATTTATAGCAGAAAACAAAAACTTAGTCAACCATAATTTTAAAAAAAAATAAAAAAATAAAACTTGTATTATGTAACAAAAGATTGTATCATGGATTATATCCACAGAGGTGAATATGAAAAGAATAATTATTTTTTTGTTTTTGATGATTTCCGTACCGTTGTTTGCTTTAACAGATACCCATACAGTTTTATGGGATGAATATATTATTTTGCGTGATAGCATGTATAACAGTGTAACTTCAGCAGAAGGGTTGCTTCCGTTGTACAATGAAGCAGTGGCATCTGCCAAAAAAAACTTTTCCGACGATATATTGTATATAGCTCTTTCTCGGTGTGAATACATTATGGGAAGAGCATATAATTATGAAAGCAACAAGGAAATGGCAGAAAAATATTTTGATGCAGGGCAGGAGTATGCAGAAAAAGCTCTTGATATAAAAAAGTCTGCCACAGCTTATTTGATGTTGGGGGAGACAATTTCTCAAAATTGTTCTGTAAAGCCCGTGAGTTATGTGCTTTCAAACGGAACCAAAGTAAACGGTTTTGGTAAAAAGGCTTTGAAATTGGATCCAAAGTACGGTGCTGCAAAGTATCTGTTAAGTGCCCAGTATATTTATGCTCCTGCTCCGTTTCATAATCACAAAAAAGGTATTAAAGAAATGGAAGCTATTTTAAACGATCCCAACAATAGATTGGAAAAAGACGACAAGTTTAATGTAATGAGTGCGATTGGATACGGGTATATTGAAAGAAAAGATACGGAAAATGCTACTATCTGGTTAAAAAAATCTTTGGAGATTTATCCAACCAATAAGTATGTTAATGGGTTACTTGCAAGTATTTCAAAATAAGAATTTTATAAGGATCTGTAATGTGGAGTCAGATGATGCTGTACTTTAGCTGGGTACTTGCAGGTATTTCTGTTTTTTTTGTTCTCTTTGCATTGACAAATGCTTTATGGTTGTTTTTTTATACAAAAAAAGCAAAAATTTGCGAAGGTTTTACTGTTTCAGTTTGCGTTCCTGCCAGAAATGAAGAAAACAATATAGAAAAATGTGTCAGGTCTCTATTGAACCAAACATATGTGGATTACGATGTATATGTTTTAGACGATAATTCTACAGACAGAACTTATGAAATATTACAAAATTTGCAAAAGGAATATCCGGAAAAACTTAAACTTTTAAAGGGTAAGCCCTTAGAGAAGGGGTGGACCGGTAAGATTTTTGCTATGAACCAATTAGTTTCTGCTGCAAAGGGAGAGTATTTGCTTTTTACTGATGCAGATACGGTGCATAATCCTGATTCTATTTCTTTTGTTATGACTAATTTAATAGCCCATAATGCAGATATGGCTTCCGGGTTTATTAAACAGAAATTGGCTACTTTTGGGGAAAAAATAACTATTCCTCTCATGTTTATGTTGACTGGATTTGTTTTGCCTCTGTTTTTGAACAGAATTACAAATCTCAAATCAACAGCAGTTGCCATTGGTCAGTATATTATGATTAAACGTTCCGTTTTTGAAGCTGCCGGTGGATATGAGGCTATAAAAGATTTAGTCAGTGAAGATGTATATTTAGCTCGCTTGATAAAATCTTATGGGTATAAGACAATTTTTGTTAATTGTTATGCGGCTGCAACATGTAGAATGTATGAAGGATTTCGTGCCAGTGTAAACGGTATCATAAAAAATATTTTTTCTTTTTTTGGCAATAAAACTTGGATTATTATTCCCGTTATATTGGCTGTTGTTATATTTTTTGTGTTACCATTTCCGTTATTTATAATAAATCTGGTAATGGATCTTGTTGCGGGACACGCTCTTTCATTAACCACATATTTACTGGGAATAAATAATGTTTTGTTTTTCCTTGTGTGGTTTATTATTTCTCTATCCCAGCGATTACCGCTTTCAGTGCCTTTTTTGTATCCTATGCTGTTTTTGAATCTTGCATATACGGCTGCTTTATCGTACTATAGAACTCTTACCGGAGAAGGATATAACTGGAAAGGTAGAGTCGTTCACTAGGATCATGTATGGCGTATAAACCGGGAGATGATATTGTTTCTACAAGTATTGTCTTTAAGATAGCATCTTTTATTGTATTTTACATACTACTTTATCCTCTTGCTTGGATTGTCTGTAAACTTTGGTATAGATTTAAGATCCACGGGCAGCAGAATTTAAAGGGGATTTCTAAAGCAGTTTCTGTTTCAAATCATACGATGTTTTTTGATCCGGTCATTATTGCTACAGTTTTTTTCCCAAAAAGAGTTCATCAAACTTTACTGGAAGCTACTGTAACTGCACCCTTTTTGGGAACTTTAACAAGGTTGTTAGGGGGGGTTCCTATTCCCAGAAGAGATACCGGTTTTGCTGCTTTGAAAAAAGGCGGTGAAGTTATTTTTAAAAATAGTGGGTATTTTCATTTTTATCCGGAGGGAGAATGTTATCTTTATAACAACGTTCCAAAAAAATTTCATCCCGGGGCTTTTGTGATATCAGTACTTTTAGATGTTCCCGTTGTACCCATTGTTTCTGTTTTTCATGAGAAAGGTAAGCGTCCTTCGGTGGATATTTTTGTCATGGAGCCGGTATATCCAAATGATTTTGGTGTACTGCAAAAAGATAATAGTATCAATAAGGATGCATTAAATACGTATATTGATACAGTGTATTCTAAAATCCTGAAAAAGATACAAGATGAAAAGGGAACCGGTACATATTACAGAGGTGCTATGGAACGAATTCCGGGTATCAATAAAGAATAATCATATCTTGTGTACAAATTTACGGCAAAATGGGGTAGCTTTTCATTCCTCTTGAATTTCAGTATACTGTTACCAGTATTACATTGTCCTGAGGAGGATCAATAATGGAAAAACTGTTTAAACTCCATGAGCGAGGTACAACAGTACGGAAAGAAGTTGTTGCCGGTATTACAACTTTTTTGGCAATGGCCTATATTTTAGCTGTAAATCCCGATATGCTAGGGGCTACCGGAATGAATCCCCACGGTGTTTTTACCGCTACAGCATTATCTGCCGCTATTGCAACATTGGTTATGGCTTTTGCTGCCAATTTGCCTGTTGCTTTGGCACCGGGAATGGGTTTGAATGCCTTTTTTACCTATACGGTTGTAATGGGAATGGGATATTCTTGGCAAGTAGCTTTGACAGCTGTTTTCTTGGAAGGTATTGTTTTTATTCTCTTGTCCTTTTTTAACGTCAGAGAAGCAATTATTAAAGCAATTCCCAACAGCTTAAAAAAAGCTGTAGCTGTAGGTATCGGTCTTTTTATTGCTCTAATCGGTTTGGCAAATGCAGGTGTTGTAGCCAGTGATTTAGGTACAATTATCGGATTTGCACCTTTACAGGGCAGCCCGTTGGTAGCAGTTATCGGTTTGATTATCACTATTGTTCTGTATACTCTTAAAGTACCTGGAGCAATTCTGATTGCAATTTTGATTACAACTGTTATCGGAATTCCTTTTGGAGTAACGGTTGTTCCCGAAAATTTCAATCCTGTTTCTTTGCCTTCTTCTCCAATTTTCTTTGCTTTTGATTTTTCATCTGTTTTTACTTTGAAGTTTTTCACGGTATTTTTTACTTTCTTCTTTGTAGATATTTTTGATACTGTAGGAACACTTGTTGGTGTTGCAACCCAGGCAAAATTGACAGATAAAGAAGGAAACATCCCCAATGTAAAGCAAGCTTTCTTGGCAGATGCTATCGGAACTGTAGTCGGTGCAGCTTTGGGAACCTCTACCGTTACTAGCTTTGTTGAGAGTTCTGCTGGTGTTGCCGCTGGAGGACGTACCGGTTTATCTTCTGTTGTAACTGCCATTCTTTTCTTGTTGGCTTTATTTTTAACTCCCTTATTTCTTTTGATTCCGTCTGCAGCTACAGCTCCTGCTCTTATCTTTGTTGGCTATTTGATGATGAAGTCTGTAACAGGAATCAATTTTGAAGATCCTGTAGAAGGTATTCCTGCCTTTATTACAATTTTAGTTATGCCTTTTGCTTACAGTATTGCAGAAGGTATCGTATGGGGTGTTTTGGCCTACGTACTGCTCAATGTGATTACCGGACGGATAAAAAAGATCTCCGTTATTACTTGGATCCTTTTTGTTATCTTTATTTTAAGATTTTTCTTGAAATAAGTCTTTCTATTTCACGTAAAGGAAAGTGTTCCCTGCTGTAATGTTTCGGTGGGGAACTTTTTTTATTTTATCCTTTCCTTTATGTTCTAACAGCTGTATACTATAAATATAATCAGTCCATTGTGTGTGACTGAATCACAGACATTTTTTTATGTCAGTAATATATTATATGTAGATGGAGGTAAAACATATGAGAATTACCCTGAATGAAGATCCTCAGTTTGTAGAAAAAATCAGAGCAGGACTGAGAAAAAAAGAGTTGTATTGTCCCTGTCGCTTGGAAAAAAGCGAAGACAATATCTGTATTTGTAAAGAATTCCGAGATCAAATCGCCGATCCCGATTATGAAGGATATTGTCACTGTCGTTTGTATTATAAACACAAGGATTAACAATAAAAATATAAAGGAGTATATATGTCTGTAATTACTGTAACAAAAAGCAATTTTGAAAGCGAAATTAAAAACAATCCCAAAAGAGTATTGATAGACTTCTGGGCTAGCTGGTGCGGACCTTGTATGCATGTTTCCCCACTTGTAGATGAAGTAGCAGATGAGCATCCTGAATTTGCTGTGGGTAAAGTAAATGTTGATGATGAGCCGGAATTGGCACGGGAGTTTGGTATTGTAAGTATTCCGACTCTTGTTGTAATGGAAGGCGGAAAGGTGTTGCGTCAGTCTGTAGGAGCTGTTTCTAAGGACAAGATCGTTTCTTTCTTAAAGGGTTAATTGCTTGAGAAAAAGAGGCATTCAAAAAGTCCCATAGGGGATTTTTGGATGCCTTTACTTTTTGAACAGATTGTGCGGTAATTATAACGGTAAGAGATCGCTAACATCAAAAAGCTAGGGCTTTTAGTTTTGAACGGTCGATTACTTTTATGCCGCCACGGGATGTTTCGATGATACCTTCTGCAACAAAGTATTTTATCATTCTGGAAACAACTTCCCGAGCAGAACCCATATAACGGGCGATCTGTTCATGGGTCATGGTAATGGAATCGGAACCGTTTTTTGCAATTTCATCCCATAAGAATATTGCTAGTCTTTTGTCAAAGCTCATAAAGAGGATTTGTTGCATTGCCCACATAACATCGGAAAAGCGGGCAACTGCTGTTTCTAAGGCAAAGTTCTTCATGGTAAGGTTGGTTTCCGAAACTTCAGCAAAGGTTTTTCCGTTAACAAGATAACAGGAGCTGTCTTCTTCTGCACTGACAGCAACGTCAAAGGTAATGCTTTGTAATACACAGGATGCAGAAAGCATACAAATATCTCCCGGAAAAAGTCTGTATAGGGTTATTTCCCTTCCTTGTTCCGGCATAAGATATACCCGCAGGCAGCCTGTTTTTACAACAATTACTCCTGTACAATTATTTCCGTCATGGACAAGGGTTCCTCTCTTGTAACTGACAGCATGGGTATTTGTACACAGTAGTGCTTTAGAATGGGGATCTAAATCTTTCCAAAAAGGGAAGAATGTATCATAAAGATTGTGGCACTCAAAGTGCTCCATGGCATACTCCTTTAGGATATGCAAAGGAAGGTTTATATGAAAACTGTTATTATAGGTGGCGTTGCAGGGGGAGCATCTGCAGCAGCCAGACTTCGCCGTTTAGATGAAACTGCTGAAATAATTCTCCTGGAAAGGGGAGAATTTGTATCCTTTGCAAATTGTGGTCTCCCGTATTATATCGGAGGAGCAATTAAACAGCAAGAGAATCTGACAGTTCAAACACCGGAAGGTTTTCGGCAAAGATTTAATATTGATGTACGTATTTTTAGTGAAGCAGTTAAAATCAACAGAGATGCAAAAGAAGTAGTTGTAAGAAATGTAGTTTCAGGTGAAGAATATACAGAAATGTACGACAACTTAATTCTTTCTCCCGGAGCAGAACCTATAAAACCGGCCTTAGGAGCTCAAGATTCTTTAAGAGTTTTTACTCTTCGAAACATTCCCGATACACTAAAAATAAAAAACTTTATCAACAACTGGCATCCCAAAACCGCTGTGGTTGTGGGAGGTGGTTATATCGGTGTGGAAATGGCCGATAATCTGAAACATGCCGGTTTGGATGTCACTATTGTAGAGATGGCTGATCATCTCATTGCACCTTTAGATTTTGATATGGCGGCAGATGTGTATAATTACGCACTGCAAATGGGCATACATGTGCTTTTGAAAAAAGGTGTTCAAAAAATAACAGATACAGGCAGTGGTCTCTCTGTTGAGTTGACAGAAGGTGTCCTCACTTGTGACATGTTAATTATGTCTGTAGGAGTCCGTCCCGAAAGTGCTTTGGCAAAAGAAGCCGGTTTGGAAGTAAACAGTCGGGGAGCCATTGTTACAGATAATCACATGAGAACAAATGATCCTTTTATCTATGCATTGGGTGATGCCGTTCAAATTACCGATTTTATTACTGGAAATCCCGGTTTTATCCCCTTAGCCGGTCCTGCCAACAAACAGGGACGTATAGCTGCGGATAATATTTGCGGAATAGAAAGCATATATACCGGTACTCAGGGATCTGCTGTTTTGAAGTTTTTCGATATGACGGTAGCAACAACAGGATTAAACGAAAAGGCCGCAACATTGGCCGGTATAGACTACGATAAAACCTATACCTATTCGGCAAATCACGCTACATACTATCCGGGAGCCAATCAGATGTCCGTAAAAGTGTTATGGGAAAAAGCTACAAAAAAAATTATCGGTGCTCAAATAGTTGGTTTTGACGGAGTAGATAAACGTATGGATGTACTGGCCACAGCTATACGTTTTGGAGCAAAAGTTACGGATTTAACTGCTTTAGAGCTTTGTTACGCTCCCCCCTTTGGCAGTGCCAAAGATCCTGTGAATATGGTAGGTTTCGTTGCTGAAAATGTAGAAAAAGGCTTGGTACAACAATTTTTCTGGCATGACGTAAAAGACTTACCCCGAGATGGTAGTGTTACTCTTTTGGATGTAAGAACAAAAGGTGAAATTAACAGTGTAAGCTTTCTGCCATACGGTGTTATTGACGGCTTTGAAAATATCCCTCTTGATGAACTCCGGCAGAATTTAGATACAATTCCTAAAGACAAACCGGTATATATTCACTGCGTAAGTGGACTGAGAAGTTATATAGCGTGCAGAATCCTATCTGGTTTGGGATACACCTGCTATAACTTGGCCGGAGGATGGCGTTTGTATTATTCTGTCATGACAGCTTCCGAATAGGGATGTGTAACCATACCCGGACACTTACCCGGGTATGGATTTTTTTTATAAAAATTCTTCTTCGTA
>JAHLFV010000036.1 GCA_018883625.1 Candidatus Treponema excrementipullorum | reverse complement strand
TTAATGTACTTTAAAGAACCATAGTTTTGGATTTTTATCCCCAGTATTTTTCCCATATTCAATTCTCCATCCTCATTATACTCTATGCCCCGGATTTTTTCTACTTACTTCTTACGGTTTGAGAAAGGTGAAAACATTTTTGCCGGCAAGAATCCGCAGAGAGGAAAATCGGGGCTTTTGCATTTTGAAAAAATATGGTGAAAAAGCGAATAAATCAGGAAAACCTTTTTTTCTTTTTAATCTCATGCAAAAGTTCTGTTTTAAGGTTTTCGATTTCTGATGTTTCATTTTCCATGTTGTCTAAAAGATTTTCATAAAATCTTTTGACATCATAATCACCCAACAGATAGCGAATCTGACTATTATCCAATGCAATTTTGATTAAGCGTATTTGTTCCTCCATTGTCCAGTCATCGATTTTTTTCAAGTCACTGATAACAGAATGTGTACGCTTAAATGTGTCGCTGTTTTCCAAAGCAATCAATAAATCACTTTTTTTACGTTCACTTTCATTGACGTTTTTATCGGCATTGATTTGTTCATTTTTATATTGATAATGCAGAGTTTCCAAAACTTCATTGGTAGCAGTGCGGTCGATGATGTTTTTAATCAAAATATCCAGTTCTGAATTTTCCGTATAATCGGCCGGGACAAAATATTTGATTCTGCCATCTCGCATCATTTTATATACTTTTGTCTTGTCTTTGCTTTCTGCGTTGTAGACTCCAATAGAATGTCCGCCATAAGAATTCACCAGTTTCATACAGGGAATATCAGTATCGCTGTCTCCGATATAAATCATATTGCGGAAAGGAACCCGCATTTCTTCGGGAGAAAATGATTCGTTTACGCCGGGATCGTTAATGTCCAGTACCCCTTTTTCAATTCGAAACAAAAACTGCGTTTTATTGGTATAGTTGACAACTTGTGCCGGCCATACCGCCACCTCTTTTTTGTTATAATAAAAAGAACTGGCATAGATTTTTTCAAAGGCTCCGTTTTTTGCCACTGATGTTCCTTCAATCATCTCTTTTAGACCGGAAGAAATAATATAATGTTCCACGATAACCTTTTTCTCTTTTCCGTATTCCCGAATCCGTTCAAACCATTGTTCCACACCGGGAAACAGTTGAACCTTAGAACCGTATTCTGCCAATTTTTCTTTGGTAAACAAAATTTTACCTTCCGATTCCTCTTTCATGGTATACATATAGGCAAGATTTTGATCCATGTCGTTTTCTTCGGCAATACCGTTTGACTTTTGCCAAAAATCAGCAACATCATATCCTACCGATTGAATATATCCCTGTGCCTGCATATCGTCAGGAGTTAAGGTTTTATCAAAATCGTAACAAATAGCTACAACAGGATTTTCCTCTTTACATTTTCTTATATATTCTTTCTTAGACATACATACTCCTTTCCTTTATCCAAAATATTCCTGCATCAGTGCCTTTTTCAGTGTTTCCAACTTTTGGAGGCTGTGGCTGATGGTGGTTTTTGATTTTTCAGTTTGTTCGACAAAAGCTGCAAATTGATTTTGCAATGCCATTGGTGGAACATAAATTGACGTTGTATTTATTTTTGATAAAAGCAAATTAGGCTGTGCAGATGCACTTTCGACCTTATACATGGTTTCATTTACTCTATAACAGTACTTTAAGAATACAGGATTAATCAATTCACTTTTCACTTTGAGTAGTGCTACACTTTTTTGTAATAATGTGTGTTGTGTTCTGCAATCACAAGCTATTGCTGATTTTCCAATAGTCGCACCTGTATTTACGATTAATAAATCCCCAATTTCTAAATTGCACCGTTTGTAATCTTTTTCAAATTCATCAATAGCTATTTCCGGTGCAGTTTCATAATGCACAGAATCGTCAAATATTTCCCTAGCACCAACAAAATATCTCCCCGATCCTAATTGCGGAGTACATCCTCCATGCTTTCCGTCTGTTATCTTTCTACATAAATTTTTGAGTATATCATATTTGAATTTCTGCGAAGGATGTGATAATGTCCCAAACATCTCTATAAACCGGGATTTGACCAGATCTTCCAACTTATCCAACTGCGTCCGGCGTTTGGCAATCAGGTCGCTGACCTTATCCAGCTCCGCCGCAATTTTGCGCTGTTCCTCAAGAGACGGGAGGGGGATTTCAATATTTTCAACGATACTTTTTGAAATTTCTTTAAAAGTCGCACCTCGCCCTAATGAATTGAGATAGTCTGTTTTATCCTTTAGAAAATGATATAAATACCGATTATAAATTTTATCTGAGCAAATTAGATTCTTGAATCCCTGATTACAATACATTTCCGTTCCGGCAATTGCTACTTTCCCGATAGGCGCTCTTGAGGAAAGTAATACAGTTCCAGCTGGAAATGACTTTAGGCTGCTGTCAATGACCGCTTGTTGTGTTATCTTCCTCTGGCTATCATAGATAATATCAGATTCATCTGTCAGCTCGGCGGGTGTTACCCAATTCAAATCACCATCCCAGTATTCCGCTTGGGTGCTTTTGGGAGTTGTGCCAGAAACAACAGTACAAATATCCCCCAGTCTCGCCATCACAGCATCCCCTCCAGTTCTTTCAGTCCTGCGGTGATTTCTTCTTCCAGTGTCTTCAATTCTGCCAGAATTTGGGATGTGGGAGGATATTCCACCGGTACATAGTCTGTCTTTTTGTACTTGTTAATGGAAAGGTCGTAGCCGTTTCCCACGATTTCTTCTTTCGGCACAAAAAAGCTCTGTTCGGTCCGTTTCCGGGAAGTCTCGTTATCAAGATTATGAAAGCGGCTGATAATATCGGGAATGTCGTTTTCCGCCGTTTCGGTACGCTTGTCGTCAAGAGAAAAGCCGTCGGCTTTCATGTCATAAAACCACACGTTGTCCGTGCCCCCGGCTCCGGTTTTGGTAAACACCAGCACCGCCGTAGAAACCCCCGCGTAAGGCTTAAACACGCCGGAGGGCATGGAGATCACCGCCCGCAGCTGGTGGTTTTCTACCAGTTCCCGGCGAATGTCCTGATGGGCACGGGAAGAGCCGAAAAGCACCCCGTCGGGAACAATACAGGCACAGCGTCCCCCTTTTTTCAAAAGCCGCAGAAACAGTGCCAAAAACAGCAGTTCCGTCTTTTTGGTGTTGGTGACCGCTTTCAGGTTGTCGTTGATGCTTTCTGCGTCCACCGTTCCCTTAAAGGGCGGATTGGCAAGACACAGGGTAAAGCGGCCGGTGATTTCGTTCTGTTTGGAAAGACTGTCTTTGTAGTCGATTTCCGGATGGCTGATGGAATGGAGCATCAGGTTCATGGCGGAAATACGCAGCATGGTGCGGTCGGTGTCAAAACCGGTAAAGGCGTCTCCGGCAAAGTGTTCCCACTGCTCTGCGGTCATGGTGTTTTCGTAGTTCTTGCGGATATATTCGGCGGCGGATACCAAAAAGCCGGCTGTTCCGCAGGCAGGGTCACAGATAGTGTCATCGGGAGTGGGCTGTAAAAGAGCAACCATCATTTCCCGGATGTGCTTGGGAGTGCGGAACTGCCCGTTCTGACCGGCGGTTGCCAGCTTTCCCAACATGTATTCGTATAAGTCCCCCTGCATATCAAGGCCGGTTAAATCGTGTTCGTAAAGGTCTTCCAGCCCGGTGATGATTTTTTGCAGTACTTGGGGCGTGGGAATCAAAAACATGGCGTCGCTCATGTACCGGGAAAAGGCTGTTTCGTTTCCGGCTTCTTTTGCCTCGGGATTATCGGGAACCGGAATCAGTTCTCCGCTTTCGGGTTTGAAGTCCGGCAAGCGGCCGTACTTCATGTTTTTGATGGCGGGGAAGACCCGCTGGGAAATCACGTCGTAAATATCCCGGGGGTCGTTGTTTTTGAAACGGCTCCAACGCATGGACTGCCCCGCCGGTGTTTTGGGAAAAATCCGGGGCAGTGCTTCCCCGGAAAGGGTTTCCAGTTCTTCCGTTTCCAGCTCTTTTTCATCCAGCGAACGGATAAACATCAAATAGGTCAGCTGTTCAATAACTGTCAGGGGATTGGTAATTCCCCCCGCCCAGATGTCCGTCCAGATTTTATCGATTTTGTTTCGGATTATTCCCGTAATCATCAGTTTATGTTCTCCCATCCGTAATTTTTTTCATAACACCACACCGGCGGTATATCCATACATTCCGAACCGGCTGTTCCTGTATGCCACACCGGTATTCACCCAAAATGCACAATAGCATACAGTTTATAAGGTTATTATACCAGAATATATATATGGAAGCAATTTACCGGCTGCCGTTTTGCCGGAAAGTTTCTTACTTTATGGAGAAATTAACAATAATATACACATGTATATTTTTACAATAAACCATACTACTTATAAATAATACTATTATGTATACAAAAGAATACACTAAAACAGTGTTTTCGAGGTATAAGTGTTTTTATACGGCGAGTAAAAAGCCAGAATAATCCGTACTCATGTAGATGTTTTTTTACTGTGACTTTTTTCTTTCCTACTAACCCGGTATAAAATGTCACAATCCGTGACTGTATAGCTCTATGTGTTATTTTTACAATGACATATAGTATGCATACGGCACATGAATAAAACATCTCACCTATCACTGTGGTTTTCATACCGTGAAACTGTGGTTTCTTACCGTGAAACTGTGGTTTCTTACCGTGAAACTGTGGTTTCTTACCGTGAAACTGTGGTTTCTTACCGTGAAACTGTGGTTTCTTACCGTGAAACTGTGGT